>NZ_JAPDDR010000008.1:300000-381636 GCF_025950095.1 Luteolibacter rhizosphaerae
TTCACGATGAACGCGTGCGGGATGCCCTTCACTCCGGCCGGCTCCAGCCACTCCTTTTCGAAAGCGCCACCTTTGCCGGTGTAGGCGATCGGGTATGACATGCCGTCGCCCTTCGTCTTCACGAATTCGGCCACCTTGTCCTTACCGTCTTCCCAGACGTTCACGCCGATCACGCCCAGACCCTTCTCCTGATACTTGTCGTAGAGGGCGTCGACATGCGGGATGGCGGCAATGCAGGGACCGCACCAGGTGGCCCAGCATTCGAGGATATAAACCTTACCGGGCTCCCAGGAAGCCGGTGCTTCACCCTTCACCCATTCGAGCTTGCCGAGGGATTCGGGAGTGACCGTGTCTCCCTGCTTCTGGCCAAAGGCCGCGGTGGCAGAGAGGGCGAGGAACAGTGCTGCAAACGACGTTTTCACCCCTCCAAGCTGTGTCGAGCTGCCGGGGCCTAGCAAGGGTATTTCAGCGTATAAGTTGGCGCACTTCCTCCGGCACGGTGCCGCCGCTTTTCGTCTGGTAGTCAGCCATCTTGCGGAGTCCCGAGATGGCGCTCTCGCGCAAGCCGCCCCAAGGCAGATTGGAAATCCACCCGGCCGCTGCGACCGGATCCTTGCGATACCAAAAGTAGGCGATCCGTTGGGCTCCGTCGCCCGTGGCGAGCTCGGGACGGGAATCGAAAGCCGCCGCCGCTTCAGCGGGAGAATCGAGAGCCCAGCGGGTGTAGGCGGTCTCCAGGATCGGTCCGCGACGAGCGGTTGGGAGCGTGGCGATCCAATTGAAAGTTCCCTCGCGATCTTGCATCAAGCGGTTCACGGCAGTGCTGACCGTGGCGGGTGGCAGGTCCGGAGAATCGGGAGAGGCAAGGAAGCTGCGAAACGATTCAGGATTGGCCTGAATCCATGCATTCCCGATGTCGGAGGCCGATCCGAAGAAGTTGTTGTCCTTGAGCTGGTCCTTCCCTGCATTAGCGAGCCACCATCGGACAGCTGCATCCGGCTCGGTCTTCAGCCAGTGTCCGACGATGCTGGCGGCTGCCAGATTCTTGGCGCTGCCGGGAGGCAGTTCCTCCACCATGCCGCGTGCAGCGGGCAGATCGCTTTGGACCATCTGTGTGACAATGCCTTTGGTTGCCTCGGCCAGTTGGCGGGAGGAGAGATTGTTGCCCGCCCATTCCATCGCAGCCTTCGGGTCGGTCTCTGCAATCGCCGTGGCGAGGGAAGTTCCGAGCTTCTTCTTGATCGATGTTGGCGCCTCGTCCGTCAGCCAGGCGATGGCTGCGTTCTTGCTTTCGGGTGTGGCTTGGAAGGCGTTCCGGAGCGAATTCGTTGCGAACTTTTCCATGGCCGTTGTTCGTAGCGGTTCCGGGGCTTGGCTAAGCCAAGCGGAAGCGGCGGAAAAATCCCGAACCAACCATGTAGACGCGAGTTGCTGGAGCAGGATGTCCCGGGAACGCCCTTCCGGGAGGCTCATGAGAAGATCGACTCCCGCTTGGGATGGTTCCGGTAGGTGGGCGTGGGTGAAATTATTGCCGAGGCAGGTGACGATCTGGTCGAGATGCTTAGCGACCGCCGCCCGGTCCTCCGGTTTGCCTTGGGTGAGCTTTCCCATGATCGCACCGGCAAGCTCGCTACGCTCAAAGAAGTCCACCGTGGAGATCCGGGCCAAAGTTGCATCAGGATTCGAGCTGAACCATACCTCTGCGACGATTTGGAGATACCGTCTTTTCTCTTGGAAGGGATAGTTCTCCTCGATCCATTGCCATGTGCCTTCGGGATCTTGCCCCGCCGCTTCACGAATCGCGTTCTGCAGATCATCTTCCGACAGGGAGCCGCTGCGATGAAAGCGGTCGAGCAAGGCGACGGAGCTGAAGTCTCTTGAGGCAAGACGTTCGGCCTGGCGGGCGAGACCGCGAGGCTCGCTGCGCTTTCCCAACACGGTTTGGACGCCGGCGGTGACGCTCGGTGGCCGCGACGGATCCTGAATGTTCCGGAGATAGCGAGCCGCGAAAAATGCCAGAAGGCAGGCGAAGAGTGGCGGCAGATACTTCATGATCCGGTGAAGCAGGAGGAAAGTTTGGAGACTTCTGCTGCGGAAAGCCCGGAGGAGATCTGGCGGTAGGCGGCTTGGGCGGCGTCGGGATCCTGCACGGCCCAAGCCTTGAGAGCGGAGGCGCGGGCTTCCAGTCGCTGCCCGGAGGCTCTGATCGAATTCGACCATGCCCAAGCGGCTTCGGCATCGGTCTTGGCGAGATTCTGGACCAAGGGCAGCGCTGCCGCATCACGATCGGGCGACTCCTTCTGATCGGCCAGCCAATCGGCCGCCGCGTAGGGATTATGGTGAGCCCAGCCTTCGAAGGCAGAGGTGTAAACGGTCTGGCGCTGCGTGGGATCCTTCAAAGTGGCCGCCCATGCCAGCGCAGCGGAAGGATCTTGCTCGCCCCAATCCAAGGAGATGACCTTTAGAGAGCGATTGAGTTCATCCGAGGGCGGAAGCTTCTCGAAAAGAGGAGCCAGCAAGTCTCCTTGGAGAGGGGGGCCGGAGTAATTGCCTCCGCCATAGCCCTCGCCCACCTTGCGCTCTCCATACCGAAACACGTAGGTGCTGAATGCCGCGGCGCGATCTCCCTCGGGAATCATGGCCAGCAGCTCTGCTTGATGCCGCGGATCTGTATGGCCGCCGTAGGTGGCACGAAAAAGCCCGCTGTAAGTCCGGGCTTTGAGATTAGGATCGGAGATTTCCGAGATGAACGCCAGGGCTGCCTGCGGATCCTGCCTCAGCCATTCATTTGCGATGCCGCCCAACGCATCGTCCAGACGATCGGCGCTTGGTTCAGTAGAAATCGCCCGTGCTGCTTCCGCCAGTTGGTCGCCGGATAGTCCGCGCCAGAGAGAGGGCAGCGTGTTCAGCCCGAGAACGGAGTATTGAGCCTTGGCTGAGGAGATCAGGCGGTAGGCTTCGATCGGGGATAGCTTCCCACTGGCGACCAGATGGGGAAAGGAGCTGCGAACGGCTTCGATGGCCTCTGTCCGGTCGGCTTGAATACCGGCCTCGCGGATCAGTTCGATGGCTTGCGCGGGATTCTCCTTGGCTAGCTTGGTCAGCACCAGCTTGCCGATCAGCCGCATGGTCGAATCCGGAATCTTCCCGTCCGCCCTAAGATGCTGCCAAACGGCCAAGGGATCGGTTTCGCTCCATTGGTAGAGAGCGGAACTGAGCGCGCTATCGCGGACCATGGAGTCAAGGCCTTGCGCCCATTGACAGGCGGCCTCCGGATCCTTCAAAGCGCGGACGCGGGCGATCAGGGCGAAGAGTCCGGAGTACTGATTGCTGCGCCCGCCGGTGGCGGCAAGTTCAGCAGTAAGGCCATTCGCGACCTCCTCGAATTCGGAGAGATGACGTTCAGCCACGAGCAGCCATGCGGGGTCTGCATCCGGCATGGGTCCGCGGACTTGGCGGAACCACCACATGAAAGTGTCTTGATCCTCGTTCAGGAGCATGCGAGTGACGGCTTGGCGCTCATAGCCCCCTTCCTTGCCCGCCGGGATCGTAGCCCAAGCGGCATCGGAATCGAGGAGCGCCCATTCTTTCAGTAGGTGATGCCGGGCGATGGTCGGAACCTTGTTCGCCTCGAAGAATGCGAGCGCCCCCGCAGGATCGAGTTCCGCCCAGCGGGCGCACAGGAGCTTGAGCGGGTCGGTCCAGTCCGGAGAGTCCTGATTGGCGAGAAGTGCGAGGAGTTCCTTTTCGAGATCGGCGGTGGTCGCCTTCTCGAAGCGTGCGGACCATGCGCGGATTTCGGCGGCGCGGGGTGAACTGGACAGGCTGGTTCCGGCTTTGTTTTCCGGGCCGGTGGTTGGGCGCGCGGTCTGATAACCGGACCATGCGGCCAGCGGGATCAGGAGCCAAAAATAGCCGGGCTTCATCGGGCCGCAGGGTGATCCCGGGGCCAGCCGCTGTCAGGCATTTTTGGCGGGGGGCGCCTAGCTCTTCTCGATGCCGTATTTGCCCCCGCCGCAGAGGAGGATGGCGAGAAAGCCGGCGAGGTAGATGAAGGCGAGTTCGCCATTGCCGGGCCCGGAAAGCGCCATCTTGTGGCTCACCGCCCAAGCGATGGCCATGGTGCAGGCGAGCATCAAGGCGGAGAAGCGGGTAAGGAAGCCGAGGACGAGGAAGGCGGAGAGAATAAGTTCGGTAAAGACGGCGAGAATCAAGGTGGGTACGGGGCCGATACCAATGGGATCTCCGATTCTGTCACCGTCGAGGAGCTTCTGCAGCTTGCTCCAGCCGTGCAGGCCGATCATCGAGCCGCCGAGCCAGACGCGGAGCAGAAGGAGGCCGATGGAGGGATTGAGCGGGATGAACTTGAGCTGCAGGAACGATTTCACGGGCTTGCGAGGTGAATGGACCAAGGTTGCTTCCGGGAAAGTTCCGGGTCGAGGGGAATGAGGTCACTCGCAATGGAGCACGATGGTGCTGCGGGGCGCGAGTTTGGCGGTGGCGCCGGGTTTGACATCCTTGCCGGTGACGAGGTTGCGGATCTTGCCGCTGGGAGGGGCTTGATAGTCGAAGGTCTTGTCCGCGCTCATGTTCATGGCGATGCGGTAGGAGCCGTAGTCGAGGCGGTAGAAGTCGCCGCGGCCAGCGTGGATGTTCTCTTGGCCGGGTTTGAAAGCGATGCCCTCGGGAATGCGGGCAATGGGGAGCTTCTCCCCGGTATGGGCGGATATGAATTCCTTCGGGTAGCGGTGGCCGCCATTCGCGAAGCCGAAGTTGGTCCAATCGGGGCGGGTGTAATCCATGCCGGAGGGGGTGAACTCGACCTGCTGATAGACGGTGGCGATCCGGTCGATCTCCGGGGTCAGGTAGTGGATGCGAGCGAGCGAGTTCACGGCGTGGCGAGCCCGCCAGTAGAGGGACGCGTAAAGGATCTCGTCGCCGTTCTTCAGGGCGATCACGCCATCTTCTTCATCGCTGAAGACGAAGTCCGGCTGGCCGGGGGACATGGGGAGGCGTTGTGGAGATGCAGGTTGGGCGAGGACGATTTCGAGGTGATCCGGGATGGCGAGCAGGCCGGCGCTGGTGCGGAAGCCTTTACCTTCGACCGCATCCTTGAGTGTGGCGTAGAGCTGGCGGTCTTCGATCATCTGTTGGACACCGCCGACAAGCTGTGGATCGAGGGTGGCGGCTGCGGCTTCTACGGGGGAACCGTCCCATGAGGGGCGCTGGCTGTAGGTGACATCGCCGGGGTAGTGGACATCCCGCCAGCCGACGGGGGTTTCCTGGATCATTGCGCGGAAGCCTTCCCGGTCCGGAAGCGGATAACGGAAGGGCGCGCGGGCGCGGGCGATCTTTATCAGTTGCTCCTTCAATCGCTTGTCGCCGTCCTTGTCGGGTGTGGGGCGGGTGGCCTCATAGATCTGGGTGGTCCAATCGAGGACTTCACCATAGTTGCCGACAAAGCCGAGTTCCTTGGTTAGACCCTTCGTCGTGAGCTGGTAGTAGAACTCTCCGAGCGGTTTGAGAGGCTTGCCGTCCTTCTCGCTGCCGAGCCAAGGTTCGAGGCCGACCGATTCATAGAGATAGCGGAGAGCCTTGGGTTCGGGCAGGGCATCGGCAGGTGCGACCACGGCGAGACCCCGGTTGGCGAGGTAGATGCCGTAGAGGTCGTTGATCATCGACTGGTTCGTGTACTGGCGGCGGTTCTCGCGGTGCCAGTCGCAGCAGGCGAGAAGCATGGCGCGGAAGCCCTCGCGGCGCTTCACCTGCTTGCCGCTGCCGTCGTCGATCGTTTCGTCGAGGCGGGGAGTGAGTTCCTTTTCGAGGAGCTGGATGACTTGGCCTGCGGGACCGAGGCCGAACCAATTGGGATTGTAGGTGGAGGGCTCGGCTTGGGCGAGCTTGGGGTCCGCGACGTAGGAGCGGTAGAGGTGGTCGAGGCTGAGGAGGATCTTGGCGAAGGTCTCGGGCTTCCCGGCGGCGCGGGTCCATTTGGTGTGCCAGGCCTTTGCCAAGAAGAGCGTCTGCATCTGGCTGGCCGGTTGATCGGGGTGGCGGAGGAGGCGGTCGATCTCGCCATTCACGCGGCCCTTGATGGCATCGACGACTTCCGGGCCCGGGGATTGGCGGACGACTGGTGGCGGGGGCGTGCCTTGTTTCTCGGCGGGGTCGGGCTGGAAGAAGCCGTCGGTGTGGGTGTAGGCGCGGTAGAGGTTGCGGGTGGGTTCGGTGATGGGTTTCTGGTATTGCTCGAAGTTGCGGCCGTAGCCCCAGATCGGGCCGGTGGCGCGGATCTCGCAGGTGATGCTCTGCTTGCCGGTGGTGAGCGAGAGCGGGAGTGGACAGGTGCGATAGGTGAAGCGGCCGGGGTAGGCGGGTGCGTCGGTGCCGATGTCGAGGGCTTCGATGTCGCCGAGGTGGCGGTAACCGATCTGCTTGCCCTCGACGTGGAGGGTGAGCTGGTTGTGGTTCACGTCGCCGCCCCAGAGGCGGAGGGTGAAGTAATTCTGGCCGGCGGGGTCGACCTTGGCGGTGAAGCGGAGGGTGCCGCCGCGCCATGGGTCCGAGCCGCCGGGGAGAAGCTGGCGGGATGGTTCGGAGAGGGCAGCGGGGATGGCTTGGGAGAGTTCGGCGGTGAGGGTGTGAGCCGACTCGGAGGCGGGGTCGCCGAAGGTGATGGTATCGAGGGTCGAGGCGGAGAGGGTGCCGAGGAGGAGGAGGGGCAAAAGGTCAGGAAATGTCTGTCTCATCAAGAAGCGTGTCTGGGGGAGAGAACGGGATGGGGACAAGGCTTCCTTCTGATTTGTATGACAGATCAGGCTGATCTTAGGTTAACGTGGTAACTGGCTCTTGGTTGAGGAAGGATTTGCGGCAGAGTTCGGCATACTTGCCACCGCGGGCCCAGAGTTCGTCGTGGGTGCCTTCCTCGATCACGCGGCCTTTTTCGAGAACGTAGATTTTGTCGGCGTTGCGAATGGTGGAGAGGCGGTGGGCGATGACGAAGGCGGTGCGATTTTCCATCAGGCGATCCAAGGCGTCCTGGATCTGGCGCTCGGTCTCGCTGTCGACGGAGGCGGTGGCCTCGTCGAGGAGGAGGATGGGAGCGTTCTTGAGCAGGGCGCGGGCGATGGAGAGACGCTGCTTCTCGCCGCCGGAGAGCTTCACGCCGCGCTCGCCGACATTGGTGTCGAGGAGCTGGGGCAGCTCGCGAACGAAGCGGGAGGCGTGGGCGGCTTCGAGGGCGGTCCACATCTCCTCATCGGTGGCCTCGCGTTCGGCGAGGGCGAGGTTCTCGCGGACGGTGCCATTGAAGAGGAAGGGTTCTTGGGTGACGTAGCCGAGATGGCTGCGGAGCGACTGCTTCGAGAGGCCGGCGATATCGATGCCGTCGATGCTAACGGTGCCGCTGTCGCGTTCGTAAAAGCGGGTGAGGATGGAGAGGACCGTGGACTTGCCGGCGCCGGTGGAGCCGACGAGGGCGATGGTCTGGCCGGGCTTGGCCTCCAGATCGACGTCGTGGAGAGTGGGCTGGTCGCCGTAGGCGAAGGAAACCTTGTCGAAGCGGACGTGGGCCTTGATGGCGGCGGGAAGGGTTCCCCCGGCGGTGGCATTCGGCTCGACTTCGGAATCGAGGATCTCGAAGACCCGGTCCGCGGCGGCGCGGCCGGAGAGGATCATCTGGTTCAGGCCGTTGAGACGGTCGATCGGATCGTAGAAAAGGGAGAGCGAGAGGAAGAAGGCGGCGAAGTCCCCGATTTTGAGGGTTCCTTCCATCACCGCCCGACCGCCGAATGCGAGGACGAAGACGTAGCCGGTCATGCGGACGAAGGACATGAGGGGCGAGTAAATGGCCCACCATTTCATCATGCGGAGGCTGGCGCGGCGGAGGGCTTCCGAGTAGCGGTTGAAGCGGCCAAGTTCGGGCTCTTCGGCGGCGTATGCTTTAATCTGACGGATTCCCGAAATATTATCGTGGAGGATCGCGTTCAAATCCGATGACGCGTCGCGCTGGTTGCGGTAACGGTCGCGGCCCTTCGTGGAGTAAAACCAAGCCCCGATCGCGAGGATCGGAACAGGCAAAGTGGCCCAAGTGGCGACCACGGGATTCAGGTAAAAAAGGAAGATTCCGACCCCGATGACTTGGAGGGCGGCGACGAGGCCCTGCTCGATGCCGTCGATCAAGACACGTTCCATATTGGTCACGTCCTCGACCACGCGGGTCATCACGTCGCCGGTCCGGCGGGTATCGAACCAGCGGAGGGGGAGCTGCTGGATCTTGGAGTAAAGGTCCTCCCGGATATCGTAGATCACCTTCTGTTCAAAGGTGTTATTGACGAAGATGCGAAGGGAATTGAGGCCGTCCTTGAGGAAGAAGCCTAACAGGGAGAGGCCGATCCAGAAGCCGAACTCGCCGTGACGGGCGGGATCCGGGATAACCCGGTCGATGACGATACGGGTGGCATTAGGGAAGACGAAGACGGCGAGAGTCATCCCGATCGCGCAGGCCAATTGGGCGGCCGCGAGGCCCGGATAATGGCGTAGATACGAGAAAACGCGGGGTATGGAACTCATCGGAGGGTGTGGGGTGCTGCGGTGTCCATCCTTTGTAAAGTCACGTTGCACAATCGCGAAATTTGGTATTGCCGGGGCCAATGGGGCGTCCCTAGTTTGCGCCTTAGAACAAGAAAACAAGACCCAACCAGTCACCTGTCAAAACCCCATGGCCAACGTATTTGCCATTTTGAGTGCGATCGCACTCGCCGCCGCCGCCTTCCTTGCCGTCAAAAACAAGGATGCGTACAAGAATGAGATTGCAGCCCGGCAGAACGAGCAGGACCGCAATACCAAGCTGACCGCGGAATATAACGCGCTGGTCGACGACTTCAACACCACCGAAACCGAACGCAAGTCGACCGAGACCGAAACGGTGGGCCTGCGTGAGAAGGAAACGGCGGAGACGAAGAAGAATTCCACCCTTGAGACCGAGAAGGGTTCCAAGAGCAAGGAAGCCGAGGACAATGCCGCCAAGATCGGCAAGATCGAGGAAGAGCTCAAGGAGTTCGGCAGCATCGAGGAACTGGTGGACAAGCTGAAGGCGACTCAAGAGTCGCTGCAGGGCCTTGACCTGGACATCGCTTCCGCGACCGCGAAGCAGGCCGACCTGACCAGCGAGAAGACCCGCACGGAAGGCGTGGTGAACGCCTACACCGTGAAGAACACGAACTACTCCAGCAAGAAGTCCTTCTTCAGCAGCACCCGCGTGAGCGCGATCTACCCGGCTTACGGTTTCGTGACGCTGCCGGTGGGTGGCACGGCCGGCGTGGTTGCCGGTTCGCCGCTCGATGTGGTGCGCGACGGTGCGGTGGTGGCCAAGCTGCGCGTGAGCACGGTGGAAGCCGGTCGCGCCGCTGCCCAGATCGTTCCCGATTCCGTGGCCGAAGACACGACGCTGATGGTGGGCGACCGCGTGGTCCCCGGCTCCGAGCCCGCCGCCAAGTAATCCGAAGCCCGTCCCGAACAGCCCGACACAAATTTTCCTAAAAGCCCGCCATGAAAGCCATTTTCTACGCTCTCTCCCTTCTCGTCACGGGAGCGGCTGCCTTCTTCTCCTATCAGAACGTTGGTAAGTACCAGGTTCAAAAGGAAGAGAAGGAAGCCACGATCGGCAAGAACGACACGCTGACGAAGCAGAAGACGAAGCAGCAGGCCGACCTCGACGAAGAGAAGGTAAAGCTGGAAACCGCCAATCGCGATCGCGAGTCGGTGAAGCAGTCGATCTCCTCGCTGGAGTCCAAGGGCAAGGCTCTGGTTCGCGACATCGCGACCCTTAATGCCCAGCTCGAAGAGCAGAAGGCCAAGTTCGCCGAACTGAAGAAGTCCGAAGAGCAGCTCAACCAGATGCTCTCCGAGCAAGGTGGTGGCGTGACGCTTGAGACCCTCCCGGCCACCGTGCAGGAGATGGAGACCAAGAAGCAGGCGAAGACCAAGGAGCTGGAAGAGCTCAAGACCGGTATCGAAGCGCTCGAGAAGGCCGTGGCGAAGAACCAGGAGGAGATCTCCCGCTTGGCCGAGCGTGACACGACCCGCGACAGCCGCATCCGCCGCAACTCGATGGAGTCCGTGGTGACCGCAGTGAACGAAGACTGGGGCTTCGTGATCATCGGTGCTGGCAGCAACACCGGTTTCACCCCGCAGACCAAGCTGCTCGTCAAGCGTGACGGCCGCCTGATCGGCATGGTGAAGCCTTCCTCGATCGAGCCTTCCCAAGTGGTGGCCGAGATCGACAACGACACGGTGGCTCCGGGCGTGCGCATCCAACCGGGTGACCGCGTGATCCTGGCCGAGCCGGCCGCCAACTGAGTCGATCCGACTGAAGTTCACTTTCAAGGCCTCCGCGAGCTTGCAAGCCGCGGGGGCCTTTTTATTGTCGGGCCATGCGATTCTTTCTAGCCGCCCTCGCCGTGACCGCCGTGATGCCGCTCGTTTCCTGCAAGACGGGGGATGAGGAGGAAGTCCGCAAGCCGGTGGGTCCGCCGAGCCAGTCGAGCCAGATTCCATGGAACAAGCCGGTGCCCGGACAGGGTGGCGGTGCCTTCGGTGCCCTGCCGCAGCAGCCCCGCCGCTGAGGTGATGATGGCGAGGTGGGTGATACTGGCCGGAGTGGTGATGGTTTTGGTGGCTTGTGCAGGGCACGAGCCGCAGCGCGGTCCGGTTTCGGAGAAGGATCAGAAGTCGTGGAGCCGACCGGAGCCGGGTCGTGGTGGCGGGGCATTCCGGGTGATGCCGCAGCAGCCGCGGAGGTGAGGGGATGGACGGGGATGCCGGGGTGATGGCTCCGTGTCGTCCCTGCCGGGACTCGGGTGGTTGCCCCTTGATACCGGTGGCTTACGCCACCGGCTAATATCTGTCGCCCCTGCCGGGGCTTTGTTCCGTAGTTCCTCTGCGACAGTGATGGTTTGAAGGGGGGCTGGAGGGAGAGGGTGGATTCAGAAGAGCGGGCAGCCTGTTCCAAGCAGTGGTGAGGTGAAGTGGTGGTGTGGGGCAAGCTGGGGTGGCTGCTTCAGGGGCACGCGGGACGGTACGGACCACTTCTTATACCATCTCCAATGGTTCATGTGTCTTTTGGGTAATGCGGGCCAAGCGACCACGGATTTACGGATTGGACGGATTACGCGGATTTTGAACCGATGGACGGGCTGGGATTCACCTCCTTGCCCGAGGAAATCCGTAAATCCGTTGAAACCCGTACCATCCGTCGCTACTGCCCGAAGCAGCGAAAAGTCACCTTATAGAATCGACTTGGTATTAGATCGTGCGGGACGCGAATGGAGAGAGAACCGGGGCCGTATCCGCTGCTTCACGGCAGCAGGCTGCCTGCCGAAAGCGGCAGCAGGCTGCGCGCAGTCCAAGGCGGCGGTGCCGCGGGAGGAAAGGCGTCGGGGGTGGGGCGGGATGACAGATGGCTTCGACCGCCTGAAGGCGGGACTACGTGCCCTTGGTGGCGGGCGGCTAGGGTGGCTAGCGGTGGTAGGGCTCGCCGCGGCGGAGGGTGGCGACGCGGTAGAGTTGCTCTAGCAGGACGACGAGGGCGAGTTCGTGCTGCATGGTGAGGCGGGAGAGGGACCAGACAGCGTCGCAGGTTTGGCGGAGTTCGGGGGTGTGGCCGTCGGAGGCGCCGATGAGGAAGCTGAGGGCCTTGATCTCGCCGCGCAGCTCAAGGGAGGCGAATTTGTCGGCCCAGGCCTGGGTGGCGAGGACTTCGCCGCGCTCGTCCATGGCGATGCGGAAGTTTCCGGCGGAGCGCTCTAACAGGGCGGCGGAGACGGTGGCGGAGTCGCCGGCCTTGAGGTATTCGAGTTCGTAGGCGCCGTAGCGGGAGAGGCGCTTGAGGTACTCCTCGACGCCGCTCTTGGCGTAGGCGAGGGCGGGTTTGCCAGCGGCGAGGATGCGGATACGCACGCGGGAGGGTCCGGCGCGAAGGGAGGGGGAGTCAATGCGCTTTCCCGCTTGTCGCGCGCGGAGGTTTCGGGAAGAAGGTGGGTCGATGAAATACCTGTCGCTGCTGCCATTTCTGTTCGTTGCCTGTGCTCATCAGGATCCCCACTCCGAGGCGGCGCACGGGCGGAAGATGATGGCGCTGATCGAGAAGTTCGACCGCTTCGACTACAATGCGAACGGCTTGCTGACGCGGCAGGAGATCGAGCAAGGAATCAAGGAGACGGACGTGGAGGGGGTGAGCACGGAGGAACTTGACGCGATGATGAAGTACTACGACGTGAACAAGGACGGGTCGATCTCGCGCTGGGAGTCCGAGCATGTGTTAGACAAGCCGGTACCGGATTTGCACTGAGGTGGCGCTGTTCCGTGGCTGTGGAGTTGACCGCGGAGGCGCAGAGGTCGCGGAGAAACGCAGAGGGGGAGAGAAAGGATTTTCGGGGGCCCGCCCGCTTTGTGCGTTGGCGGGCTTTTCTTTTTCTCTTTGGGGGGGGCGCGGATGAGGAGGCTGGGGCCAGGATAGGAGGGATCAGGATGATCTGCGGTTGAGATCTTTCGGTGGAGATGGCGGAGCCGTTTCAGGTGGGGCGGGGCGCGGACGGAGGGAGGCCCGGGACCATGAGCGCTGCTTCACGGCAGCAGGCTGCACGCAGTCCAAGGAGGCTGCGCCTCGAGAGGTGAGGTGAGCCGGGATAGCGGCTTCGTCCGCCTGAAGGCGGGACTACTTACCCTTGGTGGCCGGCGTTGGGGGTTGGGGCGCGAGACGCGCCCCCTCCTTGGGATTAGCGGACGCGCTCGAGGAGCCAGGGGAGGAGAGCATCGATGGCGATGCGCTCTTGTTCCATGGAGTCGCGGTGGCGGATGGTGACGGTGTCCTTCAGCTCGGGGCCGTTTTCGCCGAGGGTGTCGAAGTCGACGGTGATGCAGAAGGGGGTGCCGCACTCGTCCTGGCGACGGTAGCGCTTACCGACGGAGCCGCCGTCGTCGTAGAAGACGGTCATCCACGGTTGAAGCGTCTTCTGGATCTCCTTGCAGATGCGGACTTGGTCTTCGTTCTTCTTGAGAAGAGGGAAGATGCCGACCTTCACGGGGGCCATGCGCGGGACGAAGCGGAGGACTTCGCGGGAGTCGTCCTTGCCCTTGTCATCGGTAAGCTTCTCGAAGTCGTAGGCCTCGCAGATAAGGGCGAGCACGGTGCGGTCGCAGCCGGCGGAGGGCTCGACGACGTGCGGGAGGAAGCGCTCCTTGGTTTCCTCGTCGAAGTATTCGAGCGGCTTGCCGGAGCCCTTCTGATGGACGCCGAGGTCGTAGTCGGTGCGGTAGGCGACACCTTCCAGCTCCTGGATGCCGAAGGGGAACTCGTATTCGATGTCGTAGGTCTTCTGCGAGTAGAAGGCGCGCTCGCCATCGGGGATGTCGAGGATGTGGAGCTTCTCGCGCGGGATGCCGATGTCGCTGTAGAAGTTGAGGCGGGCTTCGAGCCACTCGTCGGTGAGGCGGAGGCCGTCTTCCGGACGGCAGAAGTACTCGATCTCCATTTGCTCGAACTCGCGGCTACGGAAGGTGTAGTTGCGCGGGTTGATCTCGTTGCGGAAGGACTTGCCGATCTGGGCGATGCCGAAGGGCAGCTTGATGCGGTTCGAGTCGAGGACGTTCTTGTATTGGACGAAGATCGACTGCGCGGTCTCCGGGCGCAGGTAGGCGTCGGAGGACGGATCGTTGTCGTCCGCGGAGGCACCCATCTTGGTCTTGAACATCAGGTTGAACTCGCGGGGCTCGGTGAGGAGGCTGCCGTTGTCCGGATTGAAGGAGGTGGTGCCGGTGACTTCCTCGCGGCGGTCTTCGATCAGCTCGAGTTCCTTCGGGGAGATCTTCTTGTCCGGCATGAGCTCGCCGTAGAACTTGCGGGCGGTCTTGTGGGACTCGATGGGGTCCTTGCCGGGGGCGACGAGGACGGCGAAGGGGCGCTCGACGCTCCAGCTGGTGGCCGCGTGCTTGGCGCCCTTGAAGTAAACGGCGGTGCCGTCCTGGGCGGGGACCTGGTCGGCGCGGAGGCGGGCCTTCGAGAGGAGGCAGTCGCACATCGGGTCGCTGAAGCTATCGAGGTGGCCGGAGGACTTGAGGACCTGCGGCATAGTCAGGATGGCGCCATCCATGCCGAGGACGTCATCGCGCTCCTGGACGGTCTTGCGCCACCAGTAGTCCTTGAGATTGCGCTTCAGCTCGGCCCCGAGCGGACCGTAGTCCCAGCAGCCATTGAGACCGCCGTAGAGTTCACCGGCTTGGAAGATGAAGCCGCGGCGCTTGCAGAGAGAGACGATTTTCTCCATGCGGGCGGGGTCGGTGAAGTCCTTGTTGGCCATAGGGTCGAGCGGGTTGGGGGGCGGATGGAATCAGGCCGGGGGGCGGGGGGCAAGGCGGGATTGTGGAAGCCGGGAAGCGCGAATTACCAAGCACTAGTTTTCAAACGGGAGTGGGGCTGGGTTGGGGGGAGGCAGGGTGCCGAGCAAGTGGTGGGCGGTGGGAGACTACCGCGGAGGCGCAGAGATCGCGGAGGAGCGCGGAGGCAGGCAACTACCAATGGCCAAGCACCCTTGAGGCGGCCGGAATGAAGTGACATTTCCGGGGTCTCCCGCCGCCGCCAAGGGAGGGCGAGGAGTCCTGAAGGCTGAACGCTGAACTCCGGATTTCGAACGGGAGGGTGGCGCGGAGGAATAGAGGGGATAGGTTGGCCTCTGATGAGCATGTACCGAAGGATCTTTTGCGGGGTGCTGGGGATGGTGGTGATGGCAGGGGCGGCTCGAGCGGAGGAAGCGGGGAAGCTGGAGGAAGTGGCGGCCTTCGGGAAGAACCAGCCGATCGGGATGGCGGTGGCGTCGAAGCCGAACCGGGTGTTCGTGTCGTTCCCGCATAAGGAGCCTTTTTTGTACGGGCTGACAGAGATCGTGAACGGGGAGCGGAAGCCATTCCCGAACGAGGAGTGGAACCGCTACGATACGACGAAGCCGGAGAGCCACTTCGTGAACGTGCAGGATCTTTTCGTGGATGGCGGGGATGACCTGTGGGTGTTGGATTCGGCACCGGGGGCGGCGGGTTCGATCTTCGGGAAAGAGGGCGGGGCGAAGGGCGGCTACTTCAAGCTGGTGCGGATCGATCTGGAGAAGAACGAGGTGGCGCGGGTCTATGATTTTCCGGATCTGGCGAAGGAGAAGAGCGGCCTGAATGACGTGTGCGTGGATCTGGGTCACGGGCTGGCCTATTTGTCGGACCCAGGGCAGAAGGCGATCGTGGTGCTGGATCTGGAGAGCGGGAAGACGCGGACGGTGCTGCAGGAGCATGCATCGACGCTGGCGACGCCGGGCTTCAAGCTGAGCTACGAGGGCAAGGAGATGGTGGATGGGGAGGGGAAGCCTTTCAGCTCGAACGTGAACGGGATCGCGCTGACAAAGGATGAGAAGTATTTCTACTACCGGGCGATCAACCAGACGAAGCTGTACCGGATCGAGACGAAGTATCTAGCGGATGCGGGACTGAGCGCGGAGGAACTGGGGAAGAAGGTGGAGACTGTGGCGGAGACGGGGGTGTGCCACGGGATGGTGACGGATGCGAAAGGGAATGTTTTTCTAACAGATTCGATGAATCAGGCGATGAAGTATGTGACGCCTGAGGGAGAGCTGAAGACCCTGGTGACGGATGAGAGATTGATCTGGCCGGATTCGCTGGGGGTGGGGTCGGACGGGTATCTGTACCTGACCTGCGCGCAGATGAACCGGCTGCCGAAGTATCACGGCGGGGAGGACAAGGTGAGCTATCCTTACCGGGCTTTCCGGGTGAAGTTGCCTTGAGGGGAGGAAGAGGTTTTTGAACAGGAAGGAAGGGAGGAGAGGTGAGGTTGGATGGGGGAGTGGTGTTCTTCCCGAAGGTTCGGATCGACTGAAGTTGTTCGATCCATCCAAGAATAGGCAGTCGGACCTCTTCGATTCGCGAAGCGGGCGCAGCCAGTGGTCGGGTGGCGGGCTGGCTTTGATGCTTTTTTTACGGGGTCGGGCGGGGCTTTGACTCCTGCTTCGGGAAAGGCGTGGGACGATGGTGACGAATGAACGACCTCGTTTACCTCGCCGTGACGGCCGGCTTCTTCGGGCTGGCGGTCTTGTACTCCCGCTTCTGCGGCAACCTCTGAACCCGCCATGGAAACCATCATCGTCGGGCTGATTGCCCTTGCCCTGCTTGCCTACCTCTTCACGGCCATGATCCGGCCGGAGAAATTCTAACAGACCTGACATCATGCATGCGAAGGACTGGATACAATTGATGCTCTTCCTGGGAGTGCTGGCGGCGATCACAAAGCCGCTGGGGATCTATTTGAGCAAGGTGCTGGATCCGGAAGGGAAGACCTGGCTCGACCCGGTTTTGAAGCCGCTTGAGCGGCTGAGCTACCGGGTGATGGGAACGGAGCCGAAGAAGGAGCAGGACTGGAAGGGATACACACTGGCGATGTTGGTCTTCAGCCTGACGGGCCTGGTCTTCACGTATGCGATCCTGCGGCTGCAGCATCTGCTGCCGATGAATCCGGAAGGATTGCCGGGCCTGAGCCCCGCACTGGCTTTCAACACGGCGGTGAGCTTCACGACGAATACGAACTGGCAGAGCTACGGGGGTGAAGGGACGATGTCCTATTTCTCCCAGATGGTGGGGCTGAGCTTCCACAACTTCGTGTCGGCGGCGACGGGGATCGGGATCGCGGCGGCGCTGGTGCGGGGTATTGCGCGGCAAACGACTTCGTCGCTGGGGAACTTCTGGGTGGATCTAGTACGATGCACGTACTACTTGCTGCTGCCGATCTGTGCGGCTCTGGCGGTGTTCCTTGTCTCGCAGGGGATGATCCAGAACTTCAAGAGCTACGATGTGGCCCAAGTGGTGGAGCCGCAGGTGGTGCAGGTGGAAGATGCGGAAGCGACGACGGTGGGCACGCAGAAGATCGCACAGGGTCCGATGGCCTCGCAGGTGGCGATCAAGATGCTGGGAACGAACGGCGGCGGCTTCGTGAATGCGAATGCGGCGCATCCTTATGAGAACCCGACGCCGCTGTCGAACTTCGTGCAAATGCTTTCGATCTTCGCAATCGGTAGCGGGCTGACCTGGTATCTGGGGAAAGCGACGGGGAACCAAGGGCACGGGTGGTCGGTGTGGGCGGCGATGATGGTGCTCTTCGTGGCAGGCACGCTGGGCTGCTGGTGGGCGGAAGCGCGGGGGAATCCGATTCATCACGGGCTGGGGCTGGCGATGGCGGACGGGAACTTCGAGGGGAAGGAGGTGCGCTTCGGGATCTTCAATTCCTCGCTGTTCGCAGTGGTGACGACGGCGGCTTCGTGCGGAGCGGTGAACTCGATGCACGACTCTTTCACGGCGCTCGGCGGACTGGTGCCGCTATTCATGATGGAGCTGGGCGAGGTGGTGATCGGTGGCGTGGGTGCCGGGCTCTACGGGATGCTGGTCTTCGTGGTGTTGGCGGTGTTCATCGCCGGATTGATGGTGGGGCGCACGCCGGAGTATCTCGGCAAGAAGATCAACGCCTTCGAGGTGAAGATGGCGATGCTGTCGCTGCTGGTGCTGACGCTGACGATCCTCGGCTTCACAGCGTGGGCCTCGGTGAGCGACTGGGGTTTGGCGGGCTTGAACAATGCGGGACCGCATGGCTTCAGCGAGATGCTGTATGCCTATAGCTCGGCGACGGCGAACAACGGCAGTGCCTTCGGGGGGCTGACGGCGAATCCGGCGAGCGGTGATCCGCACTACAATGTGACGCTGGGGGTCGCGATGCTGGTGGGGCGCTTCCTGATGATCGTGCCGATCCTGGCGATGGCGGGTTCGCTGGCGAAGAAGAAGACGTCGCCGCCGGGGCCGGGAACGTTTCCGGTATCGGGCGGGACCTTCGTGGTGCTGCTGATCGGCACGGTGCTGCTGGTCGGTGCGCTGAACTTTCTGCCTGCGCTGGCGCTGGGTCCGATCGTCGAGCACTTCCTGATGCTGGGTGGCAACCTGTTCTAACAAAAATTTCAAAGGATTACGATCATGTCTGCAAATGCTCCATCACTCTTCGACAAGGCGATTCTGGTGCCTGCGATCGGAGATGCTTTCAAGAAACTGGATCCGCGCCTGATGGTGAGGAACCCGGTGATGTTCGTCACCGAGGTGGCGGCGGTGCTCACGACGGCGGCGATCTTCACCACGCCGGGCGAGCGGGGATTCATTTTCCAGCTGGCGGTGTGGCTGTGGTTCACGGTGATCTTCGCGAATTTCGCGGAGGCGGTGGCGGAGGGGCGAGGCAAGGCGCAGGCGGACAGCTTGCGGAAGGCGAGGAAGGACACGATGGCGCGGCGCCTGGTCAAAGGTCGCGAGGAGAAGGTGCCGGCGAACTCGCTGGAGAAGGGGGATACGGTGGTGTGTGAAACCGGTGATGTGATCCCTGCCGACGGCGAGGTGACCGAGGGCATCGCGAGCGTGGATGAAGCGGCGATCACGGGTGAGTCCGCGCCGGTGATCCGCGAGAGCGGCGGGGACCGCAGCGCGGTGACGGGCGGCACGCGGGTGATCAGCGACCGGATCGTGATTAAGATCACGTCCGAGAAAGGGAATACTTTCCTGGACCGGATGATCTCGATGGTGGAGGGGGCGAAGCGGCAGAAGACGCCGAACGAGATCGCGCTGACGATCCTGCTTTCGGCGATGACGCTGATCTTCCTGCTGGTGTGTATCACGCTGAAGCCCTTCGGTGTCTATGCGGGCATGGAGTTCACGACGCCGGTGCTGGTGGCGTTGCTGGTGTGCCTGATCCCGACGACGATCGGTGGTCTGCTGAGTGCGATCGGGATCAGCGGGATCGACCGGCTGATCCGGAGAAATGTGATCGCGACGAGCGGCCGTGCGGTGGAGGCGGCGGGTGATATCGACGTGCTGCTGCTGGACAAGACGGGGACGATCACGATCGGGAACCGGATGGCGTCCGCTTTCCTGCCGGCACCGGGAGTGGGCGAGCAGGAACTGGCGGATGCGGCGCAGTTGGCCTCGCTGGCGGATGAGACGCCGGAAGGGCGGAGCATCGTGGTGCTGGCGAAGGAACAATTCGGCATACGCGGGCGGGAGCTGCAGGCGCCGCATGCGAGCTTCGTGCCCTTTGCGGCGCAGACGCGGATGAGCGGCGTGGACCTCGATGGACGAAGTATCCGGAAGGGTGCGGCGGAGTCGGTGCAGCGCTGGGTGGAGGAGCAGGGAGGGAGATTCCCCGAGGAAGTTTCGGCTGCGGTGGAAGCGGCGGCGCGGGCCGGGCGGACCCCGCTGGTGGTGGCAGAGGGGAAGAAAGTGCTCGGCGTGGTGGAGCTGAAGGATGTGGTGAAGGGCGGGATCAAGGAGCGCTTCGCGCAGCTCCGGAAGATGGGCATCCGCACGGTGATGATCACCGGCGACAATCCGATGACCGCGGCGGCGATCGCGGCGGAGGCGGGTGTGGATGATTTCATGGCGCAGGCGACGCCGGAAGATAAGCTGAAGCGGATCCGGGCAGAGCAGGCCGCAGGTCACCTCGTCGCGATGACCGGCGATGGCACGAACGATGCACCGGCATTGGCCCAGGCGGACGTGGGCGTGGCGATGAACACGGGCACGCAGGCGGCACGCGAGGCGGGCAACATGGTGGACCTGGACAGCAACCCGACGAAGCTGATCGAGATCGTGGAGATCGGGAAGCAGCTGCTGATGACGCGCGGTTCGCTGACGACCTTCTCGATCGCGAATGATGTGGCGAAGTACTTCGCGATCATCCCGGCGATGCTGATGGTGACCTTCCCGGCGATCTCGCCGCTGAACGTGATGAAGCTGGCCTCGCCGCAGAGTGCGATCCTGAGTGCGGTGATTTTCAATGCGCTCATCATCATCGCGCTGATCCCGCTGGCGCTGAAGGGAGTGGCCTACAAGCCGCTCGGCGCGATGGCGGTGCTGCGCCGTAACCTGCTGGTTTACGGACTAGGTGGCTTGTTGCTGCCCTTCGCGGGGATCAAGGCGGTGGATCTGGTGGTTTCAACTCTCAAACTTGTCTGAACATGAATGCATTTGTTTCTGAGATTCGCAGTGCGGTCGGAGCGACCGTGGTGCTGGGTGTGATCTGTTGCGGTGCCTATCCCGTGGTGGTGACGGCGATTGCGAAGACGGCGTTCGCCGAGAAGGCGGATGGCAGCTTGATCCGGGATGGCTCGGGCAAGGTGGTGGGCTCCGCGTTGCTGGGGCAGAACTTCTCGGGTGAGAAGTATTTCCATCCGCGGCCTTCGGCGGCGGGGGTGAATGGTTACGATGCCGCGAGCTCGAGCGGCAGCAATCTGGGGCCAACCTCGCAGAAGTTGGCGGACTTGCTGAGAGAGCGGGTGGCGGCTTACCGGGTGGCGAACGGTCTCGCGGCGGACCAAGATGTGCCGGCGGATGCGGTCACGGCATCGGGGAGCGGCTTGGATCCTCACATCAGTCCGGCGAATGCGGGGCTGCAGGCCGGGAGGGTGGCAAAAGCTCGGAATCTTCCGGTGGAAAAAGTGCGGGAGCTGATCGAAGCTCACACCGGGAAGCCCGATCTCGGAATCCTGGGAGATGCCGGGGTGAATGTCCTGCAACTGAACCTCGCGCTCGACGCGATCTCGCCATGAAAATGCCGGTGTTGTGTTTCCTCTCGGTGATGATGCTCGCGAGTTGCGGGAAAGAGGGCGAGCTGCCCGATGAGAAGAAGGTGGCGATGGAGCGGCTGGTGGAATCGCAGTCGGGGCCGCGCTACTTTCAGGCGGTGGAGGGGAAGGCGGTGCCGGACGAGCAGGGGGAAGTTTGGATCGATGTGGGAGAGGCTCGCGAGCAGGTCGAAAGGATTGTACGCGAGAGAAAGGGTAATCAGGCAATGAAGGAGCGGATCTACAAGCTGATCGACGAGGCGGCGACTCCCCATCCCTCGCGGGCGGTGGGTGGCGAGCGGGCGAGCCTCGCGAAGCTGAACGTGGCGCTGGATGCGGCCCCGTGAACTGCTAGGGTGGTGACAGGCAAGGCCAAGCGATGAGCGACGACTACCGCCCGGACCCCGACCTTCTGCTCGCGCAGATGCAGCGCGAGGAGCGGGGGCGTCGCGCGGGGCGACTCTTCATCTTCCTGGGCATGTGTCCGGGGGTGGGGAAGACCTATGCGATGCTACAGGCGGCGCGGCAGCGGCGGAACGAGGGGATCCGCGTGTTGGCGGGAGTGGTGGAGACTCATGGCCGGGCGGAGACAAAGGCGCTGCTGGAAGGGATCGAGGTTCTGCCACGTAGGAAGATCGAGCACGGCGGGCATCTGCTGGAGGAGTTCGATCTGGATGCCGCTTTGGCGCGGAGGCCGGAGCTGCTGCTGGTGGATGAGCTGGCACACACGAATGCGGCGGGCAGCCGCCATAACAAGCGTTATCAGGACGTGCTGGAGCTGCTGGACAGCGGCATCGACATCTACACCACGCTCAACGTCCAGCACATCGAGAGTCAGGTGGACATCGTGCGCCAGATCACGGGGGTGGCGGTGCAGGAGACGGTGCCCGACTCGGTGCTCGATCGCGCACATGAGATCCAATTGATCGACCTGAGCGTGGAGAAGCTTCTGCAGCGCTTGGCCGAGGGGAAAATCTATCAGAGTGAAAGGGCGCACGCGGCTTTCGACGGGTTCTTCCGTGAAGGGAATCTGACGGCATTGCGCGAGATGGCGTTGCGCTTCACGGCGGAGCGGGTGGACCGGGATGTGGAGGATTTTCGCCGGGCAAGGCGGGATCCGAGTCCGTGGAAAACGAATGCGCGCTTGCTGGTGGGAGTGGCGCCGACTCCCTACTCGGAGAGTTTGGTGAGGTGGACGCGGCGTGCGGCAACGAGGATCGGCTGCCCGTGGATCGGGGTGTGGGTGGAGGGCGTGAGGAAGCTGGGACCGGGCGAAGAAGAGTTGCTGGCGCGCGGACTGGCGCTGGTGAGGAAGCTGGGAGGAGAGGTGGTGCATGTGACAGGTGAGGATGTGGCCAAGGCCCTGTTAGAGGTGGCGCGGGATCGGAACGTGAGCCAGATCGTGGTCGGTAAGTCGGACGGGAAGAAGCCGTGGAAGCGGACTCTGACCGACCGGGTGATCGCGGGGAGCGGGGATATCGATGTGTGTGTGGTGCGGCCCTTTGCGGGGAAAGCGGCGCGAAAGGTCGATGAAGTTCCCGAGCCGATAAAGTCGGCGTGGGGCGATTACACGGGGGCGGTGGTCCTGACTGGCGTAGCGACAGGCTTGGGCTTGGCCGCGCAGCCATTCACCGGATACACGGTTCCGGCGTTTATCTACCTGCTGGCGATCGTGCTGGGCTCGATGCGTTGGGCGAGAGGCGCGACGCTGATGATGGCGGCGATCTCGGCATTGGCGTGGAACATTCTGTTCATCCCGCCGAAGTTCACGGTGAACGTGGACCAGCCCGAGGACATGGCGATGCTGGTGATGTTCTTCGTGGTGGCACTGGCGATGGGGCAACTGACGACGCGGCTGCGGATGCGCGAGGTGGCGGAGCGGCAAAGGCAGCGACATACGGATGCACTGCTGCGGGTGACCCAGCAGGCGGCGCTGAGCCCCGAGACGGGGAAAGGCTTGGAATCGGCCTTGCGCGTGATCGAGTCGATCTTAGGCGGGCAAGTGGCGCTGCTGCTGCGGCAGGATGACCACTCGCTGGGCCGGGTGCCTCACGCAGCGAGTGCCTTTCAGCCGGAGGAGAGCGAGTTTGCGGTCGGGGCGTGGAGTTTCACGAACCACCGGCCGGCGGGGCGCTTCACGGACACGCTGCCTTCCGCGCAGGCGACATGGTTTCCCCTGCAGACGGCGACATCGACGATGGGAGTGATCGGCCTGAAGCGTGACAAGGAGACGCTGGTCTTCACGGAGCGGCAGGCGATGGAAGCCTTCGCGCTGCAACTCGCTCTGGTGCTCGAGAAAGAGCATTTCATCGAGGCGGTGCAGCATGCGGAGAAGCTGGAGGAAGGGGAGAAGCTGAGGCGGGCGCTCTTCGACAGTGTCTCGCATGAATTGAAGACGCCGATCGCGGTGATCCGGGCGGCGGTGGAAACGGGGGAGTCCGATCCGCGCCTGGCGGAGATCGACGTGGCTTCCCGGAGACTGCAGCGGATCGTCGAGGGTCTGCTCCAGATGACGCGGCTGGAGGCTTCCGTGATCGAGCCCAGGCCGGAGTGGTGCGATGTGAACGACATCGTCTCGGGTGCGCTGGAGGTGACGCGGGAGCCGCTGAAGCATCGCGAGGTGAGCTTGGACATTCCGGCGGATCTGCCGCTGGTGAAGACGGACCACGGCCTGCTGGAGCAGAGCCTCGCGAACCTGCTGCACAATGCGGCGGTGCATACGCCGGAAGGTTCGGCGGTGGAGCTGTCGGTAGCGCGGCGGGCGAGGGGGATCGAGTTCGTGGTGAGGGACCATGGCAAGGGGCTGGCGGAGGGCGAGGAGCGGAAGATCTTCGGGAAGTTCTATCGGGCTCCGGGTGCTCCGGCGGGGGGGACGGGGCTGGGCTTGTCGATCGTGAAGGGATTCCTGCGGGCGCTTGGCGGGGAGGTGCTGGTGCGCAATCATCCTGCGGGTGGCGCGGAGTTCACGATCCTCTTGCCCGCGGAGACGATGGATGCGAACACCTTGACCCCTGCGACGACGTGACCGCTTTGATCATCGATGACGAGGTGCAGATCCGGCGTTTGCTGCGGCTGGCGTTGGAGTCGCGCGGCTACTCGGTGCAGGAGGCGGGGAACGGCCAACTGGGGCTGCAGGCGGCGGCGGTACACCGGCCGGATGCCGTGCTACTTGACCTGGGCCTGCCGGATATGGACGGGCTCGAGGTGCTAAAGCGTCTGCGGGAGTGGAGCGAGGTGCCGGTGCTGATCCTGTCTGTTAGAGACGAGGAGAAGGGAAAGATCGCGGCGCTGGAGAACGGGGCGGACGACTACGTGACGAAGCCCTTCGCGACCGGCGAGCTTCTCGCGAGGCTGGTGGCGATCCAGAGGCGGCGGCACGGGAACGATACTCCGGAGATTGTCTGCGGGCCCTTGTTGGTGAGGCTGGACCGGCATGAGGCGATTTTGAAAGGAAAGGAGATGAAACTGACGCCGACGGAGTATGCGTTCCTGAAGACGCTGGCTCGGCATCCGGGGAAGATCGTGACGCAGCGGCAGCTGCTGAGGGAGGTGTGGGGACCGCAGGCGGAGGATCAGACGCACTATCTGCGGGTGTATGCAAACCTGCTGAGGAAGAAGCTGGGGGATCTGCTGTTGATCCGGAACGAGCCGGGGATCGGTTACCGTCTGGTGGAGCCTTTGGAGTGAGGGTTTTGAACAGGAGGGAAGGGAGAGAAGGCAGGAGAGAATGTTTAACCGGGAATGGACGCGAATTGGCGCGAATGGATTGAGATGAGGAAGAGAAGGCTTGAGGGCTGCCTTTTGGGGTTGGATCGGGGGGAGGGATTTGAAAGATGGCGAGGATGACGCGTTGTCCTTGGTTGCCGGTGGATCGTGAGCTGTATGTGGAATACCACGATACGGAGTGGGGGGTGGCTTCGCGGGACGAGCGCTATCTATTCGAGATGATCAATCTGGAGGGGGCGCAGGCTGGCTTGTCGTGGTGGACGGTGCTGCAGAAGCGTGAGCACTACCGGAAGGTCTTTCACCATTTCGTGCCGGAGAAGGTGGCGAAGATGAAGGATGCGGAGCTGGAGAAGCTGGCGCTAGATCCGGGAATCATCCGCCACCGGGGGAAGATCGAGGCGGTGCGGGCGAACGCGAAGGCATGGCTGGCGCTGCGCGAGAAGGAAGGGGATCCGGTGGAGTGGATCTGGAACTTCGTGGGAGGGAAGCCGCGGGTGAATTCGCCGAAGTCGATGGCCGAAGTTCAGGCGAAGACGGAGGAGTCCGATGCGCTGAGCAAGGCGCTGCGGAAGGCGGGATTCAATTTCGTGGGATCGACGACGATGCATGCGTTCATGCAGGCGGTGGGCATGGTGAACGATCATACGAGGGACTGTTTCCGGTATGGGAAGTGACGGGTGGTGGATTCTGCCGCAAAGAGGCGCAGAAAGGCGCAAAGATTGAGTGGGGTAGTGAGTGAGGTTCTTGAGTGGCTTATGGTGTGGGAGGAATATCAAGGGGTCTCGGCAGGGCGATGAGCGGGGTGAGGTCGATCAAAAGCGGCGATGCTCGCCGCACTCCATAGCGGCTGCGCCGCGAAAGGGGATACTCGGGGTGAATGGAACGCGGGCTGGTTTCGAGGGATGCTTGTGTTAGGCTGGCGGGGTGATTCCGCTGGATGAACGTGAATGGCCGCGACTGGTGAGACCGGGGAGCCGGGTCTTTATCGGGGGCGGTGCCTCGGTGCCGCAGGCCCTCGTTGGATCGATGCTGATGCATGCGGAGGGGCTGAAGGATATCGAGATCGTGCACATCCACGGGCTTGGGGATGTGCCGTGGATCGATCCGCGTTATGAGGGGATACTGAGAACGAATTCGTTTTTCCTGACGCCTGCGGTGAGGAAGGCGGTGGAGCGAGGCCAGGCGGATTATACCCCGTGCGCGATGTCCGAGGTGGCGGGTCTATTCTCAAGCGGGCGGATGCCTCTGGATCTGGCCTTGATCCAAGTTTCGCCGCCGGATGCGGAGGGCAACTGTTCGCTGGGGGTGAGCGTGGACATCGTACGCTCGGCGGTGAAGGCGGCTCGAATGGTGATCGCGCAGGTGAACCCGCTGATGCCGAGGACCTGCGGGGATACGGTGCTGCCAGCGCGGAAGATTGCCTACTATCTGACGCACAGGGTGGCGCTGCCGGAATGCGTGAAGCCGGACTTCGACGACCGGCACGAGCGGATCGGGCGCTATGCGGCACAGTTGATCGACGACGGAGCGACGATCCAGGTGGGACTGGGCAACACGCCGGAGGCGGTGGTGCGGGCGCTGCGGAAGCACCGGAATCTGGGGATTCACACGGGGATGTTCAACGATGCGCTGATGGAGTTGGTCCGCTGCGGGGCGGTGGACAACTCGCGGAAGAACTACAAGCCGGGCAAGATCATCGCCAGCCATGTGATGGGGAGCCGGAAGCTCTACCGCTTCGCGAACGGGAACGTGGATCTGGAGTTGCACCCGAGCGATTGGGTGAACGACCCCTACCGGATCGCGAAGAACGACCGGATGGTGGCGATCAACGGTGCGCGGGAGATCGATCTGACCGGGCAGGTGGTGCGGGATTCGCGCGGTCATCGATTCTACGGAGGGCTGGGTGCGCTGCAGGATTTCGTTCGCGGGGCCGGGCGCAGCAAAGGTGGCAAGCCGATCGTGGCGCTGACGGCGACCTCCGATGACGGGACGGAATCGCGAATCGTGGCCGGGCTGAAGCCGGGTAGCGGGGTGAGCACGAGCCGCGGGGACGTGCACCACGTGGTGACGGAGTACGGGATCGCTAGTATTTACGGCCTGAGCATCCGCGAGCGGGTGGCGAAGCTGGTGGAGATCGCGCATCCGGACCACCGCGAGAAGCTGCTGGAGGGGGCACGGATGCGGGGATGGCTGCCGCAGTTCTTCACGATGCCGGGCGGGACACGGAGCGGGGTGGAGTCGGTGCAGGTGGATTTCCCGATCGGGAGGTTCCGGCTGAGGCCGCTTTACCCAAGCGACATGCATGCGCTGCAGGATTTCTTCTACTCGCATGACGAGGAGACGGTGCGGCTGCGCTATGGCTACCAGAGGGACCGGATGAGCGGGGAGTCCGCCTACAAGCTTTCGGCGATCGATCAGGCAAAGGACCGGGCACTGGGTCTCTTCGTAGAACACTCGGGCCGTGAGGAGCTGCGGGCGATCGCGCGGTTCTATCTGGATGAAGGCGGGGAAAGCGCGGAGGTGGCCTTCGTGGTGCACGAGTCGGCGCGGCGGGCAGGGATTGCGGGTTACCTGCTAGGCGAGTTGGCGAGGACGGCTTCCAAGCGGGGAATCAAGCGGTTCTGGGCGAGCGTGCTGCCGGGGAACCACGGGATGGCGGCACTGCTGGAGCAGGCGGGCGGGGTGAAGACAGGGGTGGATGAGGAGATCCAGTATGAGATTGCGATCCCGCGTATCTTGCGCTGGCGCAAGGGCTACCTGCTGCGCAAGAAGATCCAGGAGATGGCACGATGAAATCCAAGAGAATCGGTATTCACTATGACTCCTGCTATGAGGCGCATGATACCGGGCCGGGACATCCGGAATCCGCGGAGCGCTATCGGGTGCTGAGAGCGGCGCTGGAAGCGCTGCCCGAGGATTACCCGCGCCTGCAGGGGAGGAAGGCGACGGTGGGCGAGGTGCTGCTGGCGCACGAGGCCTACTACCACGATGTGGTGTACCGGGATGTGGAGTCCTGCGCGGACGTGCTGCGGACAGGCGATACGAACCTGTGCACCGAGAGCTACGATGTGGCGCTGGAGGCGACGGGGGCGGTGCTGAATGCGGTCGATGCGGTGATGAGCGGCGAGTTGTTGCGTGCCTTTTGTGCGGTGCGGCCGCCGGGACATCACGCGACCTCACAGCGCGGGATGGGATTCTGCATCTTCAACCATGTGGCGATCGCGGCGAGGTATTTGCAGAAGCACCACGGCGTGAAGCGGGTGGCGATCGTCGACTGGGACGTGCACCACGGGAACGGGACCGAGGAGATCTTCTATGGCGATCCGAGCGTGTTCTATCTCTCGCTGCACGAGGCGGGGATTTATCCGTATACCGGAGCGGCGGAGGATCGCGGGATGGATGCGGGGATTGGAGCCACCTTGAACTTGCCGCTGAGGCATGGTTCCGGGGGAGAGGGGGCGCTGAGGGCGTGGGACGAGGTGGCGGAGGCGGCTTTGGATGCCTTCGCGCCGGAGTTTGTGCTGGTGTCGGCGGGATTCGATGCGCGGGTGAGGGATCCGCTGGGAGGACTGGATTGGGAGGATGAAACCTTTGTCGGTCTAACAGAACGAGTGTGCCGGCTGGCGGAGAGGCATGCGGGGGGAAGGGTGGTTTCCTCGCTGGAGGGGGGATATTATCCGCCGGGTCTGGCCTCGGCGGCGGTGGCGCATGTGAGAGCGATGAGGGGAGGATAAGAGGGCCTTGTGATGGGGGGGCACGGGAGCGTCCGCAACGCCTTCGGCGTAGACGATGTGCGGTGGGACGAACCCCCGGGTAGGCCTGCGGCCAACCCGGGGCTTTGTTCCGTAGTCCCGTTGGGACATTGAAGCGTGACGGGGCGGGAGGCTACTGGACGGGTGCCATGAGGCGGGCGGCGCGGCAGGCGAGACGGAACCAGAAGGGGCGCTTGGTGAAGTCGGTAACTTTCACCGGGGTGGAGTGCTCGAAGTCGATTTCGAGCATGTGCGCGACTTCGTCGACGAAGGCGGGGTCGGGGGAGAGGCCGGAGATCTCGAAGTTCAGGCGGAAGGAGCGGTTGTCGAGATTGGCAGTGCCGACGCAAGCCAAGGTGTCATCGACGAGCATGACCTTCTGGTGGAGGAAGCCGCGCTTGTAGCGGTAGATCTTCACGCCGAAGGGAATGGTCTGCTCGAAGTAGGTGAAGGCGGAGAGCCAGACGAGGAGGTGGTCGGGCTTCTCCGGGATGAGGATGCGGACATCCGCGCCGCGGATGGATGCGGTGAGAAGCGAGGTGAGCACGCCACCGTCCGGCACGAAGTAGGGTGAGGCAATCCAGAGGCGTTCGCGGGCGGAGTTCGCGGCTTCCGCAACGACGAGTTGCCACGACTCCGCGGGATCGGCGGGACCGGTGGGGATGATCGCGGCGATCTGGTCAGCGGTTTGAGCGTGACCCGACCAGTTGAGGTCTTCCGGGTGGCTGTCCGCGGCCCAGTTCCAATCCTCCAGGAACACGAGTTGGATGGCCTGGACAGCGGGGCCTTTCAGTTTGAGGTGGGTATCGCGCCACTTGCCGAAGCGCTGGTCGCGACCGAGGTATTCATCGCCCACGTTGATGCCGCCGATGAAGGCTTCCTTGCCATCGACGACGACGATCTTGCGGTGATTGCGGAAGTTCAGCTGGAAGCGCGACCACCAGTGGCGGTTAGCGCCGAAGGAATGATGGACGATGCCTGCCTGCTCCATCTCACGAAGGTAGGAGCGTGAGAGCTTGTGAGAGCCGAACTCATCGTAGAGGAAGTAGATCTTCACTCCTGACTTGGCGCGCTCGATGAGGGCGTCCTTGAAGCGGGTGCCGAGGCGGTCGTTCTTGACGATGTAGAAGTTGACCAGCAGGTAGCGCTCGGCGGACTGGATCGACTTGAAGATGGCATCGAAGGTTTCCTCGCCGTCGATCAGGAGGGTGAGTTCATTGCCGCGGGTGTAGGGCAGGCCGCCGAGATACTCCGCGGCACGACCGAAGGCGTCCTGCTGCTTCATCTCGTAGTGACCCAAGCGCCGGTGCATGTCCTCGGCGAGCTTGCGGAGCTCGGCATCCTCGCCGCGGCGGGCGCGGACATAGCCGGAGAACTTGCTGCGGCCGGCGATCCAATAGAGAGGAACCGCCACGTAAGGCATGGCGATGAGGGAGACCATCCACGCGATGGTGCCCTGCGCCGTCCGGACCGTCATGAGGGCATGGACGACGTGGATCACCCCGAGGACATGGGCGATCACGATCCCGGCGCCGATCAGAAAGGGGGTGGATTCGGGTTCGGGCATCGACCGATCCTAACCGATGCCGGGGAGGTGGCAACGGATAGTGTGGTGCCCGGATCAAAGCCGGATGCCGAGTCCCATTTCCTTCATGGCCAAGAGGGCTTCGGCATTGCCCTTGGCGTCATCGACCGGGTGATGGGTGTGCTTGGTCTTCCTGAGATGCTTGAAATTCTTGAAGGTGTCGCGCACCAAGCCCTTGTAGAGCGATCCGAGATTGGTGGAAGAGAAGCCGAACGGGTTCTTCCCGGTGAAGTGGTGGAAGTACCAGTTGATGAACTGCCAGTCGAATCCGTTGTTGTCCGAGATGAATACGAGGCGCTCCTTCGAAATGCCTGCGAGCCAAGTGGCGAAGTCCTGCATGACTTCAGCGGGGTCGCGGAACGCGAGGGTCTCCTCACGGCTGAAGCCGCTAACCGCCAGTGCGCCGGGGACCCATTGTTCCGAGATGGGAAGGAGCTGCCCGTAGAAGGTGCGGGATAGCCCCTGCTCCACGACCACGGCGCCGAAGCAGATCATCGAGTAATCTCCGGGGATCGGCCCGTCCGACTCGATATCGACCATGATGTAGCTCATGATAGGAGAGTGGACGGGCCGGCAGGACGGTCAAGCTGCTAGCGATCCGTGGAGGGCGCGGGCCAGTCGAGCAGGATATTCCATTTGAAGATGCGTTCGGCAGGGAGGGTGGGTGAGTTCTCGTTGTCGATCTTGTCGTAGACGTTTTTCGGCGGGACGAGCACGGGATCCTTGCCGTAGATGAAGTCCTGATCCTCCACGATGGTCTTGTAGGCCTTGTTCAGCGCGAGGGCGCGTTCGCGGGACGGCGTGATGAGGTCGTAGACATCCTTGGCCGTGGCCAGCTTTTCGTGGTCGAGGGTGCCATTGTCACGGTACCATCTGGAGGTCATCTCATCGTTGTTGCGGAACTCGCTGCCGCCGCCGGCGCGGGCGAGGTAGGTGGCGATCTCACCGACGGTCTCGCCTTTGTTCGGGGCGTCCGGCATGCCCTTGAGATCAAGGTAGCCCCAGCCGGCGGGACCATCCATCTTGCGGGGGAAGCTGAAGGTTTTATCGATGGTGGAGCCGACGGAATTGTGGCAGCCCATGCACGAGAAGTTTTCCTCGTAAGTCATGGCGCGGAGGCGGCCCCGGTGGTCTTCGATGAAGCCATGGAGTGCCCAGCCATTGCCATTGTCGAGGCCGTAGTGGCCGAGGTCATAGTAAGCGGGCAGGTTGCCGGCCTCCTTCTCCATGGCTTCGAGGGCATACTTGCGGGCATACATGGGCTTCGAGTAGGCCTTGGCTTTCTTCGAGTAGCGGACCTCCTTCATGCGGGCGGATGAACCGATGAGGCCGTCCTCGGCGATGCCAACGTAGCGCACGGTGTGGAGGAACTCGGTGCCCTCCGGATAGAGGGACCGCTCGATGGGGAGATCGCGCGCCGCGCCGACCCATGCGGTGGTCTTCGCGATGCTGCGGACGACGCCTTGTTTGCCGTCGCCATCGAGGTCTTCGCCGATGACGGTTTCATCGACGGGTAGGGAGGCGATGCGGTCGAGGCCTTTGATGTTGGCTTCGAGGATGGCGAGGTTCGCCTTGTAGATTTCGGCGGATGGCTTGCCCTCCTTGTTGCAGCGGTAGCTTTGCGGGAGACGGATCATCACGTCGTCGGTGGATCCGTTGGTAGGCCAGAAGGTGCTGGGGAAAGGCTTGTAGCTGAAGGCGACCCATTGGCTGCCGTCCTTGGCGAAACCCTGCTCATCGAAGGCCTCGCGTCCGAGGTGGAGATTCTTGAGATCGGGGATCCAGCCCTTGAAGTTGGCCTCGCGGAGCCGGGAGGGGAGCTCGGAATAGTTGTCGCCCTTGATCCATGCGGTGATGTCCGCGTCGCTGATTTGCTTGATGCGGGAACTGCGGTCCTCGAAGAGGTTTTTCCAGTGGTTGGTCATGCCGACGTCGCTGAAGCTGTAGGCTTCCTGGAGGTCGGCGTCATTCATGACATTCTCGCGCCCGTCGATGGTGTCCTGATGGCAGACGTAGCAGGGATTGTTGAGCGTCTCGGTGCGGGTGTAGCACTGCGGGGGGACGACGGCCTCCGCGTTCGAGAGAGTGAAGACAGGAGCGGCGTGAGGGATGGGGGGAAGTACGGCATCGCTCGTACGAAGGGACTCGAGGATCTGTTGGTGGAGCGGAGATTCCTCGGCCGGGGAGGAGGAGAGGAGGGCTCCGGCGGCAAGAATACGGAGGGACGCTTTCATGGGACGATGAGGCGCAGTTAGGTAGACTCGACAAAGGGCGGACCCGTGCGGGTCCGCCCTCCGACATGAGCCTAGTGTCGGGGCCTGGAAGCGGATTACTGGTTGGTGTTGCGACCGCCCTTCCCGAGGTTCTTCACGAATCCTTGGTTCGGGATGTTTTCGAGGTTGAACATCCAGACGGAGTCGCCGAGGCCGTTTGGCACGGCGACGAGGTCGGTGCTTTGCGGGTGCTGCACGCAGACGGCGTATTCCAGCGGATTGCCGGGATTGAAGATCATGCCGGTCGCTTCCGAGCCGTTCACGCGGATGCTCATGAAGTGATCGAGGGATTCGGCCACGCCGTCGCTGTTCTTGTCGCGAACGAACCAGATGTCGCCGCCGGTGGAGGAGCCGTTCGGTGCGTCCTCGACGACGTAGACGTTGCCGAGGGAATCGAGCGCGATGTTGTCGGGCGAGTTCAGCACGCCGGTGGTGGGGGAGAATCCGAGGTTCTTGGGCGAGGAGGCATTGACCATGGTGCGGACGATTGCCTTGCCGGTGGAGACGACGGGCCTATTGCGCGGGCGGTCGTCGACGATCTCGATGGAGATCACGGCGTTCTCCGAGGTGATAGCAACGTAAAGCATTTCATTGCCGTTGCTGGCGCGGCTGACGGACATATCCTCCGGGCGGCCGAAGGGAGTACCGCCGGCGTCGTCGGCGGCCTTGCGTCCACCCAAGGTGGTGTCCGCGAAGGGGTCGGAGATGCCAGGGAGGGGCACGCCGTTCTTGTCGGTGAGCGGGATCCAAGTGGCGGTGCCGGTGCGGAGGGCGCCTGCAGGTTGCTGGTTCCAGTCGGTGGCGGGATTGCCACCGGCGGAGATGAAGCCATCGACGGAGAGGACGAAGCTCTGGCCGACGGTGTAGTCGCCGGGGGTCTTCATCACGAACTTGTAGATCGAGCCGGAGTTGAACTCGTCGATGAAGTAGATAGTGTCCTTGAACTTCTCGCTGAAATTGATGCCTTCGTGAGCGACGTTCGGGATGCTCTCGAGGACGCGGTGCTGAATTTCACCGACGGGGGCGAGGGGATTGAGGATCTCCACCACGCGGCCGTAACCGGCCCATTCCTCGGCGAGGAAGAGAGTGTCGTTCGGGGTCCAGCGGCTGGGGTCGAAGGCGCCGAAGTCGTTCGACCAATTGCCGGTGGCGCCCTGTTGGTCGCCGGCGAGGATGGTTTCGGCCTTGTTGTCGTAGAGGCTCACGCGGCTGCAGCCGGCGCCGATCGGGGTTTCGTGCGGGATGAAGAGGTAACTGCCGGTGGGATCGAAGGACAGCATGTCGAACATCGAGGCGCTGGTGCCTTGGCCCGGGACGCGAATGAGGGATTGGCCGGGGCTGAGCACCTGGTCTTCGACCTCGCGCAGGCTGACGATGTTCTTCTGGTAGATGCCTTCGGGAGTGACCCAGGGTGAGCCGAGTTCGGCGACATCGTGGACGGGAACGACCGGGGCGGACTGGGTCAATGGAGTGAACCAGACATCGGTGCCGGCGAAGGCGGCGTGCGAGGCGGCGAGGAGGGCCGTGAACGCGAGCTGGTTGCGCATGGTATGGTGTTTCATATCGGTCAAACGCTGCAATGTTTGGATTGTGGGAGGTATCGGAGAGCGGACACTCTCCCATAGCCGCCGTGATAGGCGCAGATGGCTTTGCAGGATGCATCGCTTTCGGTGTGGCGATGTTTTCACGTGGCAATTGCGTTGCAGGTGATGGCGGGTGAAGGGCTTGTGAGTGACGCGGGTGTTGCACATGGGGCGGGCTTGCAAGGAGGGGAGGCGGGGTCTAGGCTCGGCGCGTGATCTACCTTGATGCGAATGCCACGACCCCGCTGCTGCCGGAGGTGTTGGATGCGATGCTGCCGTGGCTGCGGGAGGGCTTTCACAATCCGAATGCCAGCTATCGCGGCGCGAAAGAGGCGCGGCGGGCGATCGAGGAGGCGCGTGCTCAGGTGGCCGGGCTGATCGGAGCAGATCCGGACGAGATCGTTTTCACGGGTGGAGGGACCGAGAGCACCAATGCGGCGCTGAAGTGGTTGGCGCGTCTGGTGGGGCGGAAATCCGGACGGGTGGTGACGAGTGCAGTCGAGCACAGCGCGGTGCTGAAGCCGGTAGAGACCTTTGCGGATGTCGGCTATGCAGTGGAGAAGGCGGGAGTGGATGCTGGCGGGCGCTTGAAGATCGATGAATTTGAAGCGGCCTGCGGGCGGGCGAAAGAGGGTGGCGGATTCGCCTCGCTGATGTGGGCGAACAACGAGACCGGCGTGATCCAGCCGGTGGACGAGGCTTGCGCGATCGCGAAGGAAAACGGGTTAGCCTTCCACACGGATGCGATCCAAGCGGTGGGGAAGATCCCGGTAAACGTGCGGGAGCTGCCCGTGGATTTCCTGTCGCTCTCGGCGCACAAGTTTCACGGGCCGAAGGGAGTGGGGGCGCTTTACATCCGCAGCGGGTGTCGCTTCGAGCCCTTGCTGCGCGGCGGTGGTCAGGAGAAGGACCGGCGGAGCGGGACGGAAAATACGGCGGGCATCGTAGGTCTGGGCAAGGCTGCGGAGCTGGCCGTGGCGCGGATCGCGGCGAAGGAAACGCCGCGGGCGTTGCGCGATGCTTTCGAGGCAAAAGTCGTGGATAGCCTCTCCGGCGTGAGCGTGAACGGCGACCTAATCCACCGCTTGCCGCATACCAGCCATCTTTCGTTCGCCGGATGCGAGGCCGCGGGTCTGTTGATCCTGCTGGATGAGATGGGTGTGGCCTGCTCTGCCGGTTCGGCGTGCATGACCGGGAAGCAACAGCCTTCGCATGTGCAGAAGGCGATGGGCTTCACCGATGCGAAGGCGAAGAGCAGCCTGCGCTTCGGTTTCTCGTGCATGAATACGATGGAGGAAGCGCTGGAGGCCGCCGGCGCCGTGACCAAGGCGGTGGAGAAGCTGCGCAAGGTGCAGGGCGGTGGCACGGGGCCGGTGGTGGTCTACTCTCCCTGAGCTTTCCTGATCATGAGCAACGCACTCGCGAACGAAACTTCACCGTATCTACTCCAGCACGCGCACAATCCGGTGGATTGGGTGCCGTGGAGTGAAGATGCCTTCACGCGTGCCAAGGAGGAGGACAAGCTGGTGTTCCTCTCGATCGGCTACTCGACCTGCCATTGGTGCCATGTGATGGAGCGGGAGAGCTTCGAGAACGAGGCGATCGCGGGGGTGATGAATTCAAACTTCGTGTGCGTGAAGGTGGACCGGGAGGAGCGTCCGGACATCGATGCCACCTACATGGCCTTCGTGCAGGCGACGACGGGTCAGGGCGGGTGGCCGATGAGCGTGTGGCTGACACCGGAAGGGAAGCCGGTAGTGGGCGGGACCTATTTCCCGCCGGAGGATCGCTACGGGCGGGCAGGCTTTCCCAAGCTCTGCGCGGAGATCGGGAGGCTGTGGAAAGACGACCGCAAGCGGATGGAGGAGAGCGCGGCGAAGGTGATGGAGCACCTGCGCGGTGAAGCGCAGGGCGATGCCGTGGTGACGGGGCTGCCGGGGGAGAAGGTGTTCGGTGATTTCCTGGATCGCTGCGAGGCGATGTTCGATCCCTCGCTTGGCGGCTTTGGCGGCGCGCCGAAGTTCCCGCGCCCGGTGGTGCCGAGGCTTTTGCTGCAGCTCGCCGATCGTTTCGGCGGCGAGGAAGCAGAGGCGGCGCTGCAGATGACGCAGCGGACCCTGCGGGCGATGGCGGCGGGCGGGATGAACGACCAGCTCGGCGGCGGCTTCCACCGTTACTCGGTGGATCGCTACTGGCACGTGCCGCACTATGAGAAGATGCTCTACGATCAGGCGCAGCTCGCGCTCTTGTATCTGGAGGCTTGGCAAGCGGGCGGGGATGATCGCGACCGCGAGGTGGCAGAGGAGATATTCACCTACGTGATCCGCGATTTGCTTGATGCAGGCGGGGCTTTCCACGCGGCGGAGGATGCAGACAGCCTGCCGGCGCCCGATGCCACGGAGAAGCGCGAGGGCGCCTACTGGACCTGGGAGTCGGCAGACATCTACAAGCTGCTGGATGCCCGGACCGCGGCGATCTTCTGTGCGGCCTATGGAGTGGAGGAGGGTGGCAATGCCCGGCCCGAGAGTGATCCTCACGAGGAGCTGGTGGGGCAGAACACGCTCTTCCGCGCGAAGTCGATGGACTCGCTGGCGGAGCAGTTCGATCTAACAGAGGCCGAGATCCAGTTGATCCTCGCGGATGCGAGGACAGTGCTGCTGGGAGCGCGGAAGCTACGGCCGATGCCGCATCGCGATGACAAGATCATCACCGCGTGGAACGGCCTGATGATCGCGGCGCTGGCCCGTGGTGGCCGGGTGTTGGCCCGGCAAGATTTGCTGGCGGCGGCGAGTGCGGCAGCCGGGTTTGTCCGGGAGAAGCTGTGGGATGGAACAAGCCTGTGGCGGAGCTATCGCGGCAAGCGCGGGGATGCCCCTGCCTTTGCGGCGGATCATGCCTTTCTGATTTCGGGGCTGATCGAGCTTCATGGCGCGGAGGGTGGGCCCGGCTGGCTGGAGTGGGCGGAAGAGCTTCAGGCAGCGCTCGATCGGGACCACTGGGATGAGTCGCGGGCCGGTTATGTGATCCGGGCCGAGCTTGGGGGGGAGACCTTGCTTACCATCCGCGAGGACTATGACGGTGCCGAACCGGCGGCGAATCACGTGGCCGCGGAGAACCTGCTGAAGCTGGCGGTGCTCCTAGATGAGCTTGCCTACGCGAAGCGTGCGGAGGCGATCCTGCGAGCAGGAGCGCGAGCTGCAGAGGCGCAACCTTTTGCCGTGCCGGTGCTGCTGGGGGCCTTCGACCTGCATTTGCGGGAAGCGGTGAAAATCGAGGTTCGGGGCGAGCCGGGGAGCGAGCTTACCGAAGCGATGAGAAGGAAGTGGATCCCGCTCGGGGTGTGGACCCGTTCGCAGGGTCCGGGGGATGTTATCATCTGCCGGGAACAAACCTGTCTTGCGCCGATTGAAACAGTTGAGGGCTGGAATCGAGCATTTGCGTGATTTTCCCCATTGAAAATTTCTCGAATAAGAGTGGATTGCCTACGTCGAAACGATCGTATGAAAAAAGCACTCCTCGTCGCCGCCGCTCTCGGTCTCCAAGCCGTCGCCGCCCAAGCCGCGAACATCGCGATCAAGAATGACACGGGTCGCCCGCAGAAGATCGCCGTCGTCCAAGGCGGGAAGATCAAAGGTTATGTCGAACGCCTGAAGCCGAAGAAGACGATCTTGGTGAAGGTGGACGATGCCGGTCCGAAGCCGATGATCGTCCTCAACGACGACGGCTATGTCTTCGTCCCGGCCAAGAACAATGCCTTCAAGTTCTCGTGGCTGCGTGACCTTGCCTGGTAAGGTTTTTCTTCCTTCCGCTGACCGCGGGCATGGCGTGAAATCCACGCCATGCCGGAACGCGTTTTCTTGGGGTGGGACAAGCCCTTGCTTGGACTGCTGACCGGCTGGCTTCTGGCGCGGGGCGATGAGCTTTCGCGACTGGTGGTGGTGGTGCCGACGGCGCAGGCCGGGCGTCTTCTGAGGCAGTCCTTGGCAGAGGTGGCAGGAGCGTTGCTGGCTCCGCGGGTAGTGACGCCCGAGCATTTCTTCCGCGCTGTGGACAGCTCCACGGTAGCGTCGCGGGTGGAGGCGAGGTTTGCCTGGATCGACGTGCTGCGCGGCATGCCGGAGGGCTCGGCACCGTCCTTGTTTCCGGTCGAGCCGGTGGACCGCTCCTTCGCGTGGGCGGCGGGAGTGGCCCAGGAGATCGAGAAGGTGCGCAATGTGCTCGCGGAGGGCGGGAAGAGCTTTGTCGATGCGCGGGCATTCAGTCCGGAGAAGGATCGCTGGGGCGATTTGATCGAGGTGGAGCGCCGGGCTCTCGGACGGTTTGAGAAGTGGCGGCTGATCGATCCGCTGGCTGCGAAGTTGCAGGCGGCGGAGTCCTTTGCGCTACCGGGCGACTGCTCGGGGATCGTGGTGGCAGGGGTGCCGGATCCGGTGCCGCTGGCCGTATCGGTTTGGAAGCGGCTCGATGGAACAAAGGTGCCGGTGCAAGTGTTGATCCATGCTCCGGAGGAAAATTCGGCATTGTTCGATGAATGGGGCAGGCCGGGCGAGAAGTGGGCCGAGAGGTCCACGCCCCTGCCGCGGGAGCGAGTCCATCTGGTCAGCGGTCCGCCGGAATTGGCGACAAAGGCGGTGAGTTGTTTCGATGGGCTCGCGAGCGATCAAGCGACCCTGGGTCTGTGCGATCCGGTCTTCGGACCGGCCTTGGAGACGGGTTTCACCGAAGCAGGGTGGCGCGCGTGGAATCCGGAGGGCAAGACGGCGGGCAGCGCGATGCTGTTGATGCTGCGCGGCTTCGCGGGATTGGCAGCGCGCGGCGAGCGCTGGGAGCCGGCGGCATCGATCCTGAGGAATCCGCTGATCGGGGAAATCTCCGGGAAGAAGTCACTGCATGCGGCACTGCTGGCGCTCGACGACATCGAGAAAAACTTTCTGCCGGGCAGTCTTTCGAGGGTGATCGATCAGTGCGAGCGACTGAAGGCGGAGCAGAATCCCGAGAAGCCCGACGAAGGGGCGCTCAAGCTCTCCGCCATGCTGGCGTGGTGTGAAGGTTGGCGCGACCGTTTCGTTCCGGGAATCTCCGCGGAGGCTCTGGGTGCGTGGGTGGGGGAGATGCGGAAGGGCCGGGTGAATGATGGAGCGGAAGGTCAGCTCCTGGATGCGCTGGCGGATGCAGTGCCTTATTTGAGGCGCCTGGAAGAGAGGGGTTTGTTGGACGGACCCGGTGAAGCCTTGGAACTCGCGCTGGCTTCGCTTGATGCTCTGCGCTCCGCGAGCGGTCGCGAGGATGCGGTGATCGATCTGCTCGGTTGGCTGGAGCTGGCCTATGCTCCAGGGCGGCGGATGGTGCTGGCAGGCATGCACGAGGGCAGCGTGCCGGACGGAAGCTTCGATGATTCCTTCCTGCCGGAGAACGTGCGGAAGGATCTGGAACTGCGCGATGCAGACACGAGGCACGCGCGGGATGCCTACTTGTTCCACTCGCACGCGGCATCGCGGGAGCTGGAGGTGATCGTGGCGAAGGTGGATACACTCGGGGAGCCGCGGCGGCCTTCGCGGCTCCTGCTGGTGTCCGAGGGTGTGGAGCTGGCGCAGCGGGTCATGGACTTGGCCGCAGCTCCTGCGTCCGCGGCGGCGCGCTTGGTCGCGTGGGAGCGCGGCGGATGGAAACTCGAACTATCCGATACGCTGAAGCCCTATTTGGATGGAGAACGGAAGCTGAGTCCGTCCGCGATCCGCGACTATCTCTATTGCCCTTTCCGCTTCTACCTGAAGCGGGTGCTGAAGTGGAAACCCTACGACGCCGGGAAGCTGGAGATGGACGAACTCGACTTCGGCAACTTGTGTCACGATGCGCTGGAGCAGATGGGCCGTCACCCCGTGATGGTGGCGACACAGGATGTGAAGCAACTGCGCGATTTCCTCTGGGCGACGATGGACGCACGGCTCGCGCGATATGGCCCTGCACTCTCGCTGCCGCTGCTGGTGCAGCGGGAAGCGGCGCGGACGCGGATCGAACGCTTTGCCGAGCTGGAGGTGGAGCAGCGGGTGGATGGCTGGCGGACCCAGAAGGTGGAGTGGAACATCGGGAAGGATGTGCCGTGGGACATCGAGGGACAGCCGATTTCGATGCAGGTGGACCGCATCGACTTTCATCCGGATCTGGGCTGGCGAGTGCTCGACTACAAGACCTCGGCCAAGGCGGACGTGCCGCGTAGCGCGCATCTGAGGCGGGCCTCCGAGAAGCGGCGGGAATTCGGGCCAACGATGATCGGCTCCCGCGGTGCGGAGGATGCGTGGAAGAACGTGCAGGTGCCGCTCTATGCCGCCTTCGTGAAGCAATGGCAGGGTTTGGAAAAACCACCGGCGATCGGGTATGTGAATCTGCCCGCGACCTTGAATGACGTGGCCTTCGAGATGTGGGAGGACTTCACCAGCGACAAGATGGACAACGCGATGGAGTGGTCGCGCGAGATCATCCGTGCGATGCGGGACGGGCTGCACTGGCCGCCGGTGGAACTGAGCGGTGCGGAGGCGGGTTACGATGAATTCGCACCGCTGGCACCGGATGGTTTGGAAGAGGCGGTGCAGGGGAGCTTGATCGAGACGATGAAGGGGATCGCGGTGGCATGGGATGCGGGAAGGAGGCTGGCATGAGCATGCAGAGCCTGATGATCCGCGCCTCGGCGGGATCGGGAAAAACCTTCCAGCTCTCGAACCGCTTCCTCGCCCTGCTCGCTGCAGGTGCGGATCCTTCGGAGCTCATCGCATTGACCTTCACCCGCAAGGCGGCAGGAGAGTTTGCGGACCGGATCCTGTCGCGATTGGCGAAGGGATCCTTGAGCGATGAAGAAGCGCTCAAGCTGACGCGCGAGCTCTCTGATACACTGGCAGGAAATACGGAGAACGGAATGCCGGCGCTTTTCCCGGCGGGCGACAAGATCGAGCCGGATCTGACGAGCTTTCGTGAGCTGCTGGAAAAGCTGGTGGCCTCGCTGCACCGGGTTTCGCTCGGCACTCTGGACAGCTTCTTCGTGCGGATCGTGAAGCGCTTCCCTTACGAGCTGGGATTGGCGGAGTTCCGTTTGCTGGAGGAGGAGGCGCTGCAGGCTGAGAAATCGCAGGTGCTGGCGCGGATCTTCCGCGAGGTGCCGGAACGCCAGCGCGAGGCCTTCCTGGGTGCCTTCCGCCTGGCGACGCATGGGAAGGAGCACAACCGGCTGTGCCGACTGCTCGATGACTTCCTGGACAAGCATCACCAGCGCTATCTCTCTGCTCCGCTCAGGGGGCAGTGGGGGAATCTCGATCTGATCTGGCCGGATGGCTGCCCATGGGAACACGTGGAAGACTTCCATCAGGCGGCGCAGGAGGTGATGGAGTTCCTCCCCTCCGTGGGAGTGGACAAGAAGCCGCATGCGACCTGGCTGAAAGGCTGGCAAAAGGCAGCGGATTGGTTCCGGCTCTACGCGCCGGGTGACGGTCGCAAAACGGAGCCGGCGATCGATCGCACGCTAGGCCTGCTGGCAGACCTGTCCCGCGGCCATGCGGTGGATGTCTTCTCGGGAATGGAACACCGGATCTCGGGACGACTGGCAGATGCGATGACGCGCTTGATCGGCGGTTATCTGCGGGGAGAGATCGAGGCGCGGGCGACGCGGACGACCGGGCTGTGGTCGCTGCTGTGGGCCTACGAGAGTATCTATGAGGCGGAGGTGAGGCGACGCGGCGGGCTGGGCTTCGCGGATGTGACGCGGCTGCTATCCGCAGGCGGACTGACAGACGACGGCCGGGCGCGGATCGAATCGCGGCTCGATGCGCGCTACCGGCACTGGCTGCTCGACGAGTTCCAGGACACAAGCCGCGGGCAGTGGGAGGTGCTGGAGGGTCTGTTGGACGAGGCGATCCTGGACCCGGAGGGGGAGCGCTCGCTTTTCGTGGTGGGCGATACCAAGCAGGGCATCTACGGCTGGCGTGGCGGAGAGCCGCGGCTCTTCGACGACCTGCTGCAGCGCCCGGGCTGGCCGGTGCGGATGAAGGAATGGGGAATGGAGACTTCCTGGCGCTCCTCCGTGGAGGTGCTGGGACTGGCAAACCTCGTATGTGATCCCGCGGTGATGCGCGGTCGCTTCCCGGAAGCGGCAGTGAGGCGCTGGAACTACGTGAACCATCGTAGCGCGCAGAGGGTCACCCCGCTGGCGGGATACGCGGTGGTGGTGGATACCGACGAGGACTCCGGAGAAGAAGAGGAGATCGGCGGTGTGGAGGGCGCTCTGCGGGATGTGCTAGCCCACGTGAACCCGATTGCACGCGGCCTGAGCTGCGCGGTGCTTGTGCGCTCGAACGACAAGGCGCGGAAGCTGGTGGACTTCATCCGCAAGGAGTTCCCCGGGATGCCGGTGGAGATGGATGCGGAGGTGGAGCTAGCCTTGGATAACCCGGTGGGGGTGGCCCTGATGGACTTCTTCCGCTGGCTCGGGCATCCGGCCGATCGTTTGGCGCAGGGTCATGTGATGGCCTCGCCACTCGGGCCGGTGCTGGGAGAATGGGCCGAGGGCCCGAGGCTGATCTGGCATCACTGTCGCAAGCGGGTGCTGGAGCGCGGAATGGCAGGAGTGATGCAGGACCTGGCTGCTGGCCTGAAGAGCCGCGGGGTGCTGAACCCATTCCTCGAAGGACGTCTGGGAGGAATTCTGCGAGCGGCACTGGAATACGATGAAAGCGGACGCCGCGACTTCGACGAATGGGTGCGCGTGATGGAGTCCCTGAAGCAGCGTGAGTACTCGGCAGAAGGCGCGCTGCAGGTGATGACCGTGCACAAGGCGAAGGGGCTGGAATTCGACATGGTGGTCCTCCCCGATCTGGCAGGTGGCGTTTTCGATGACCCCTCCAAGGCCGGGATCCTCGAGTTCAAGGACGAGAGCGGGCGGATCGAGAGCTTGCTGCTGTCGCCTTCCAAGAAGCTGCTGGAGGCGGATCCTGCGCTGAGTGCCAGGTTTGAGGCGTGGTCCGCGGAGCAGTGCTACGAGCGCTTCTGCAATCTGTACGTGGCCCTGACGCGGGCGAAGCATGCGACCTACGTGCTGCTGCCGAAGGCACCGGCGAACCCGAGCTCCGGACGCCGGCACGATCTGTGGATCCGCTCCGCGGTATCGGGAGGCGGAACGGTGGAATGGAACGGGCGGGTGCAACTGGTGCTGCACGAATCCGGCGATGCTGCCTGGTTTGCGGATGCGAGTGATAGGGGGGATACGGGAGCGAAAGAGGAGGAAGGAATCCATTTGGGCGCCGCCATCGCGAGGAGGGAGAAGGTGATTCCATCGGCGGCGAAGAAGGGCGGGTTCGCCTTCGCACCGGCAGGTGTCGCCTTTGGCAACGAGGTGCATGCGGCCTTCGAGCGGATCCGCTGGATCGATGGGGACGCCATCGACCTGCCGGGCAATACGGCCGGGCAAATGGTGCGGGAACTACTGGAAGTACCGGAGATCCGCAGTGTCTTCCTCCGCGAAGGGCGTGAGGTGGAGCTGAGACGCGAGCAGCCGGTGGATACGATTCTGGATGGCAAATGGTTGAGCGGCACGATCGACCGGCTTCATATCCTCCGGGATTCCGCGGGTGCGGTGGAAGCCGTCGAGATCGTGGATTTCAAGACCGACGCGGTGAGCAATGGCGAGGAACTGATCGCACGCTATGCCGAGCAGATGGCGGCCTATCGCGAGGCCGTGTCGCGAGCTTTCGGGGTGCCGGTGAAGTGCCGCCTGCTGTCGACGCGACTGAAGAAGTGCTTCGATTGTTAGATCCAACCGGCCGATTGGGGGGATTCTAACGAAAAGCCCGCCGCGAGCGAGTCGCGACGGGCGGATCGAGGATCGGAAATCGCGGTCAATCCTTGATATCAATGGCTCCGTACTCGCCGTCCTTGCGGCGATACAGGATGGTCAGGCAACCGCGGCGCGCGCTCTTGTAGAGCACGAAGGGTCGGTCGTTGAGTTCAAGCTCCATGACTGCATCTTCCTTATACATCGTGCGGAGGCGGTAGTTCTCCGGATGAACGATGAAGGGCTCGGGATCGTGCTCGGCTTCCTCCGGGTGATCGATGATCTCCTCGCGGAAATAGCGCTCGTCGAGATGACGGATCGAGTCGTTGCGATGCGGCCGCTTCTTCTTGAGCAGGCGCGTCTTGTGCTTCCGCATGCGGCGTGCGATCTTGTCGACCGTTTCGTCGATCGCGGCATACATATCCTGTCCTTCCGTGTGCGCTTCGATGGTGATGTGGTTGGCGCAAAAGAGAATGATTTCGGCGATGTGCCGGTTTTTCTGAACGTCGAGAATAACCTTCGCTTCGATAATGCGCGGGTAGTCGAGATGGAGACCCTCGATCTTCTTCTGGGCGTAGTCGCGCAGCGAGTCGGTCACGGATTCATGGCGAACGGTCACCGTGATGGGCAGGTTCACATTTGCGGTTTGCATGTCTATTCTCCTGTTTGATTTGGGGTGAATGGACGGCGGTTTTATCCGCCCTATCCACCTTACAGGATGGACTGGATTCCGGCAAAAGGCCACCCAGTTCTTGAGAAAAAAGTGGCATCCCTTGACGCGCGGCGATTACAGCGCGATCGGGTATTTCCAATGTATTGACGAGGCCCTTCTCGCTTTCAGCGAGTTGTGAGATATGTGGCCAGATCGCGCACCTTTGGGAAGATCCTGCGGGCACCGGCGGACTGCAAAGCTTCCGTGTCATGATAGCCCCAGGAGGTGATGAGCGGCTGCATTCCGGCGGCTTCGGCGGTAGCCAAATCGACCGTGGAGTCGCCAATGAAAGCGCAGTCTTCCGGAGCCGATCCCCATTGGCTGGCGATCCAGAGGGCGGCATCCGGGAATGGCTTGCGGCGGAGTTCGGGGCCTTGGCCTAGGACCGGGTCGAAAAGGATGCCGGGGAAGATCTTGGCGACGATCTCCACGGTGAAGGGATGGGGCTTGTTGGAGAGGATGGCGATGCGTTGGCCGGAAAGGCTCGCGAGCAGTTCGGGGATGCCCGGGTAGGGGGCGGTGCCCTCGGGCCAAGTCAGGGCGTAGTCCTCCTTGAAGTCAGCTTCCACGGTGAGGATCGCGGGCTCGCCGGCATCGGCGGGGAGGGCCTTGCGAGCGAGCTCGTGGGAACCATTGCCGATGAAACGCCGGATGTCCGCCTGGACATGGGAGGAGAACCCGGAGCGCTCGAGGGCCCGGTTCAGGGAGGCGGCGATTCCGGGGAGGGAATCGACGAGAGTTCCATCGAGATCGAAGATAAGTCCGCCGTGCATGGCGCGCGGATGGATGCCCAAGGCGGGACAATCATCAATCACCAATCGTCCCGGGACATCCGGATGTGGATTCCGGTGGGTCAGGTTTCCTCGCAGGTGATGATGTGCACGCCACGGTCCTCCTTCCGGACGGAAAATTTCACCGGGAGGAACTTTTCGATCACGGAGATATTCGTGGGGACGTGGGTATCCGGTGCCATGGTGGCGATGGTGCCGCTACCGGCGAGGGCGAGAGGCAGCAGGAGCTGATCGGCGAGATGACGGCCGACAGGAGCACGGCAGCCGATGTAGTCGTTCATGGCCTTGGTCGCGCGATGGGCGACTTTCTCAGCGGAAACGCCGTGTTCGCCGAAGCCGCTGGTCATTTCACGGATGCCGCCGAAGTCCGCCTCGACCAAGCAGACTATGCCTGCACCGGGTCCTTGCTCGCAGCTTTCCACCACGGCGTCCTTGCAGGGGAATGCCTCGAGAGCGGCGTCGAGCATGCGGCCGGCGACGGGGAGCGGGATATGACGGGTGAGGACACGGATGCGCGAAGCTTCGAGCTCGGTGCGCTGCACGAGTTCGAGTGGCTGAAGTTGCGGGGAGGGCTGGATGTTTGCGGTCAAGCAGCCGCCTCCGGCAGGAGCGAAGCCGACGCTCTCGCAGGCGACCGTGGCCTTGCCTCCCATGCGTGCCAGCACGGGGAGGAAGATCCTTTCGATGAACTCGAAGGGTGGGGCCATGGGGTTGTGGGTGCCGCCTTCGAGTTTGAGCGTGCTGGCGGCATCCGCTTGCCAGAGTGCGGGCAGCAGGGTCTGGAGCAGGAGCGTGGTGCTGCCTGCCGTGCCGATGGCGAAGTGGTACGATCCGCCTCGTACTTTGCCGGCGCGGAAGACGAGTTCGGTCGAGCCGATGTCGGCACCATCGGCGGTGCCGCCGGAGATTTCGCAGGCGGCCTTCACGCAGGTGAGGTGCTGGCGCATGAGTCCGGGCCGGGGGCGCTTGCCGCGGATGTTCGTCATGCGGAAGGGCTGGCCGGTGATCATGGCGAGCGAGAGGGCGGTGCGGAGCATCTGCCCGCCGCCGGAGCTGCCATCGAGCTGGATCGGTTTCATGAAAAGAGGGAAGGAGGAAGGGGGCGGCTAGGGCCCCCTTCCCATGAGTTGTTAGTCATCGGCTGCGGCCTCGTCCTTGATGACGAAGCGAGCCTGTAGGCTGGCCACCGTTTCGGCGAGTCCGGCGCTTTCCACGCTGCGGAGGACCTCCGGGAAGCTCTTGTAAGCGTCCGGCGCCTCGTCGATCGGGTACTTGCGGCAGTTGCTGAGGATGTCCTCGCGGTCGAAGTCCGCATCCACGGACTTCTGGTCGAGCGTGCGGGCTGCGTGCTTGCGGCCCATCCGACGGCCTGCGCCGTGGTTCACGGACCATGCGGTTCTCTCGGCACCGGCACGGGCTACCATCACGACGGAGCCGTCGCGCGGGTTTCCCGGCAGGAGGATCGGGTGGCCGGTCTTCTCGAAGGGAGTTCCCGCGAGCGAGTGGTGGCCACCCGGGATCGCACGGGTCGCGCCCTTGCGGTGCACCCAGGACTTGCGGTTATCCACGATCTCTTCACGCGCGATGTTGTGCGAGATGAAGTAGACGAGGTTACCCTTGGTTCCCGGCAGCACTTCCTGGAAAGCCTCGAGCACGAGGGCATTGATCAGGAGGTGATTCACCGTGGCGAAGTTCGCGCCGAGCGACATGTCGTCGATGTAGGCGTTCGCCTCCGGGGTTCCGAGCGGCGCGTACACGAGTTGCTTGTCGGCGGCCGGGAAGGGCGTGGACCAGGCGCGGAACTTGTTCTCCAAGTCCCGGAACTGTCCCTGCGCAAGCAGGTTCCCTAAGCCTCGGGATCCACAGTGGCTGAGGAAGGACACGTGGCCATCCTTCAGGCCGAAGGACTTCGCGGTGTCGCGCGCCCACGGACGATCCGTCACGCGGGTGATCTCGCACTCGCCGAAGTGGTTGCCCCCGCCGTACGACCCGAGCTGGCCGATCTTGTCGGCGAAGTTCCGGATGCGACCCTCTGCCAGAATCTTCTCCAAGCGGGTACGAAGCGCATCGTAGGTCCCGTCGTGACCGGTGTGGGTGGAGTCCTCGCAGCGGTAGGCCCACTCCGGTGGGATTCCGAGTGTCTCGCAGACGCGGCGGGTCGCCCCCTCCGTGACCACGGGCACGCCGGTAATCTCGTTGATGTGGCGCGCCTTCTTCACCGAGCGCTGGCCCTTGCCTGCACCGGTTGGCGTGCGCTCCACGATTGCGTTGATCAGCGCGCGACGGGTCGCCTTGTCCTTGATCGCGTCCTCCGGGACGTCGAGCTGGAGCAAGCTCATCGAGCACTTGATATCCACGCCGACCGGTCCGGGATAGATGTGGGTCGGAGAGACCATCACGCAGCCAACCGGCGCGCCGTAACCAGCGTGGGCGTCGGGGTTCAGGATCACATCCGTCACCCCCGGGGCCATGCGCGAGTTCACCGCCTGCTGCAGGCAGGTTTCGTCGAAGTGATCGCGGATCGCATCGGTTCCGACCACGGTGATCGGCTTGCCGGCATCTCCGGGCAGGGGGAGGAAGCCGAGGGCTTCGTCGGTTTTATGGATGGTGTGCATCGGAATCAGAAGATGATACGGATAAGCTGGGTGAGCCCGAACAGGGCGAGGAGAGGGATTGAAAGAAAGACGACGATGATCGCGCCGGTTAGAATTTTCTCGCCGAGAGTGGATGGTTGCAATGGCAGAGGCGCCGCGGCTAGCTGCAACGCGAGGAAGAACCTTCCTTGATCCTCGATCCGGACTATTTCCTCATCGCCCTGCAGTAGTCGATCAATTCCCTCCCTGAGGATCTCGAAGCCGAGTCGGTCGCCAATCAGGCCGTCTTCTCCGTCGATCTCATCGGATTGTATCCAAGGGCTCATGAATAAAAATCTAGAGTGTAGCGCGATTGACGAAAGCCGGGGTAAACGTATCCAACCCGTGCTTCAGTCCCCTGCGGGAATAATTCTGGGTGCCATCTTCTCCGTATTTGGCGAAGAAGTGCAGGAAGGCGGCAGTCGCTCCGAGCTGCGGCGGAGACAGTAAACGTAACGACTTTTTGTGGTAAGAGTCATTGAGGCCTCCATCGAGAGCGAGCAAGACCCCTTCCGATTCCGCTTGGTAGACATCAGGAACCGAAGTTAGAAGCGCGTGTCTCATGAAGGCGGGAAGGTGAAATCGAAAGCCATTCCCGTCAAAGAACACCATCGAGTCGGAGAAGTCCGTCAGCTTTGCTTCGCTTAGATCCTGCCACCGGGTTTCCGGATCTTTCAGCTTGGCTTGGAGATACTCTTTCTCATCTCCGTATTCGTCGATTACCCACGTTTGATGGAGGGTCACGCCTCCGTCCAGGGCGACCTCGGAGAAAGCCTCTTCAATCATGTCCAGGACCTTGTTGCGAAAGGTATCGACGGACAACCAATCGGCGGAGCGAGCTTCTTCGCCGGAAGGCGAGCGAACCAGATCGATGTACTGGGATTCACAAGCGCCCATCTTCTCGAAGTTCGCTTGAGCCTGTGCAAGCGGGATCGGATTGGAGCCATTATGGGGCCATTCTCCGGGAGCATCTTCCCAGAAGCATACAGGGCAGATCTGCATCGTTCCACCCGCGACCCGCTCATAGGTGCGATAGCCACAGCAGGGGCATGGATGGCGAGTAGAGTTCATAAGGCGAGTAAGATTTAATTCCGGAAGATCGTGACAAGGGGTGCGAAGACAGAGTGCGTTTGCCAATTCCGCCACGGACCTTGCGGTCCGGCGGGACTCGAACCCGCAAGGGCTTTCGCCCGCTATCATTTCAAGATGGAGTCTTCGCTGCATTCACGACGGGATGAGAGAACGGCGACAAGGGGGTGGTGAAACAATTTCCTGCTCTATCCACTGAGCTACCGGACCGTCGATGGTGATCCGGGCCGGACTCGAACCGGCGACCAGTGTAATCCTTCCAGCATTCGCGGGGAATTGATGGGAAAGGGGAATCGCGACAAGGTTTGGGAAGATGCATGTTCCACCGCTCTACCAGGCTGAGCTACCTGCTTGCGCAGGGCCGGATTCGAACCGGCGACCAATGGGTTCCGTAATGTAATCTTCCAGGCATTCGCGAAGGAGGCCGCCGGCAAGGGGATGGCGAGACATTGGGGCCGGCGAGCTGCCACTGCTCCACGCCCGCTTGCGCGGTGGCGGGATTCGAACCCGCGGCCTCCGGTGTGCTTGTAGTCCCGCCGGCATCCGGCAGTGAAAAGGGGGTTGCCGCCACGACGGCGAGGATACGGGAGACATCGGGTTTTCAGGCCCGAACGGTTTTGGTGACGTGTAGTCTCACGAGCATCCGTCGTGGCGGCAGAGTTTCCTTAGGCAATGTTCATGCGTTCGGTTAGAGGTTGGGAGTTGATCTCGCGGACCCAGTGATCGCTTCCGTCCTCTCCGGCCGCGAAGGCCGCGATGAGGTCGAAGACGGTGTCGCTGAATCCGGCGACGTTCAGGATATCCTTCCGGTCCGGAGCTTGGGTCGTGGTGTTCGGCACCAGGTCGATGCACACGAGCCGCGCCTTCGGGTTGCGGGTCTTGAGCTTCTCCCATTCGTGCATCATTCCCGTTCCGCGTCCGCGGTTCGGATCCGCCCAGGATTCGTTGTCGGAAACATAGATCACCAGGTCCGGTGCCGACTTTGCGGCATTGAGCTTGGCGAGCGGTGCGGAGCAGTTCGTTCCACCTCCACCGATCCGGGCCAACTTGGTCGCGTTCGTCATCACGGAGTCGCGCGGGTTGAGCCGTAGATCCACGACATCGCACTCGAAGGGCAGGACTTCCGCGCTGCGGTTCTTCCGGAGGAAGGCCGCGGCCACGAGAGCCGCCACGTCGATGCAGCGCACCGCGGAGCTCGCGCCCTTGCGGTAGCCCGTCGCCGGAGAGCTCATGGAGCCGGATACGTCCGGGCAGACGACCACCCGGCCTTCGACCGCGGGGACATTGTCGAGCGCGACTTCCATCGCGTCCTGCAGGGCTTCCCGCAGGATTTTCGGCATGTCCTTGCCGGTATTCAGGTAGGCGATCATGAGCTGGTAGGGGAAGACCCGGGAGCGCCGGATCTTCTCCGGATCCGCCAGGCGTGCGGCGAGGAAGCGGGTGACATGGGAGTCCTCCAGCACCTTGTGGCGCAGGAAGGTGTTCAGATTCATCCGGGTGGTCTGCCAGGAGGCCGTCACGGCGATGGCGGTCCACTCCCGGCGACCCAGCTCCAGTGCGGTGAGCATCTGGTAGGGGACATCGGGAACATCGCCTTCGCGGGTGGCCTTCCAGTTTTCGAAGCGCTGCAGGGCCTGCGGAAGGGACTCAGTCTGATACGGCTTGCCCAAGAGACAGGCGTAGAAGGCTTCCCGCGTGGCATCGGCCGGGCGCGGGTGGACCATCCTCACCACGTCTGCCAGCGACGGGTTATTGCCGACGGAGGCGTCCAGCAGTTGGCGCTCCGTGGCGCGCTCGAGCCACTGGCGGACCAAGCGCTTCGGCGCGGAGCCGAGCGACTTGCGACCGGTCACGCCGGAGCGCAGGATCTGCACGAAGTTCCTGAGCATCTTCCCGTTGTCGATGACCTGCGGGAAGATTTCGGTGAGCCGGTCGAGATCGCGGGTGGCGAGCACCGCGCAGAGCAGGGCCGGCATGTCCTTCATGTAGCCCCGGCGCCGGGCGTAGAGCGCCGTGCGAGCGAGAAAGTCGGCATCCACCTGGCGGGCAGCTTCCAGCACACGCTCGAGCTGCAATTCCGGGGAGGCGTAGTAGGTCCGGCCGAAGCATCCCGTCACCGCCATCCGTGCGAGGGCCGCACGGGGCGACAACTCGTAGGCGACCGCGCCGGCATCGTTCCGGGTCGTGGCCTGCGGGATCAGAGCGCCCCGCAGGGTTTGGAATAGGTTCTTGTTTGCCATCTTGGGAGATCCGCCGGTTTGCTGCGGACAGATGGAGTATTGGCACTGGCCGTGCCAAGCGGATGGATTGGCATCCGGGTTCGATGGTAATGAATTGATATTCAGTGAAATAATCCCGAGGTCCTTGTTGAAGAGCTCTCCCTTATGATTTTGTGATTCCAAGAATAATAGCCGTTTGGATAAGCTATTATCCGTGAAGAGAGTGATTATTGGAATGCTCGGCACCCGGCTTGACACGGGGATCTTTCCCTCGCGTTGGGATGAGTGGCGGCCGTCGGTTTCTCTCTTCCAGCACGAGGAACTCCTTTTTGACCGCTTCGAATTTCTAGCGGAGCCCCAGTACACCAAGCTGCGGGATCAGGTGGCGGATGATGTCCGGCTGATCTCGCCGGAGACGGAGCTCCGCCATCACGAGGTGGACTTCGGCCGCGATCCTTGGGACCTCGAAAAGGTCTATAGCGTGCTTCACGACTGGGCGCGGGCCTACCCCTTCGATCCGGAGCGGGAGGAGTACTTCGTCCACATCACGACCGGAACGCACATTGTTCAGATCTCGCTGTTCCTGCTGGTGGAGGCGGGCTTCATCCCCGGTGTATTGGTCCAGACCGCTCCGCCGAACGGCGGCACCCGGCCGAAGCACAAGGCTCCGGGCCGTTATGCGCTGATCGACTTGGATCTATCGAAGTACGATGCGCTTAGTACGCGCTTCGCGAAGGACCAGGGTGAGACGGCGGACTTCCTGAAGAGCGGGATCGCCACGCGCAACCGCGGCTTCAACACCCTGATCGACCGCATCGAGCAGGTGGCCCTGCGATCGCAGGCCCCGGTGCTGCTCACGGGCCCGACCGGTGCGGGCAAGTCGCACCTGGCGAGGCGCATTTTCGAGCTGCGGAAGCAGCGGGGTGGTCTGCGCGGCTCCTTCGTCGAAGTGAACTGCGCCACCCTCACCGGGGACACCGCGGCCTCCGCGCTCTTCGGTCATGTGCGGGGCTCCTTCACCGGAGCTCAGAAGGACCGCCCCGGCCTGCTGCGCGAGGCGGACGGCGGCTTGCTCTTCCTCGATGAGATCGGCGAGCTGGGCCTGGACGAGCAGGCGATGCTGCTGCGCGCGCTTGAAGACAAGACCTTCCTGCCGGTGGGCGCGGATCGCCCGGTGAAGAGCGATTTCCAACTCATCGCAGGAACAAACCGCGATCTGCGGGAAGCCGTGGTAAAGGGACGCTTCCGCGAAGATCTGCTGGCACGGATTCACCTCTGGACCTTCGCCCTGCCTTCACTGGCGCAGAGGCGAGAGGACATTGCTCCGAATCTCGATTTCGAACTAGAGCGCTTCAGTGGATCGCAGGGGAGGAAGGCGAGCATCAACCGCGAGGCCCGCCAGGCATTCCTGCGTTTTGCTGAATCACCGGACACTCCATGGTCGGGAAACTTCCGAGATCTGAATGCAGCGGTGACCCGCATGGCCACCTTGGCACCGCGCGGACGTATCCGGGTGGAAGAGGTCGAGGAAGAGGTCCTGCGATTGCGCGAGAGCTGGAAGAGACCGGGTGGGGGGATCACGAGAACGGAAGAGTATGATCTTGAGGATCTGTTAGGTCCGGCGGCGGAGGAGATCGATCCCTTCGACCGCGTGCAGCTCGCGCATGTGGTAGCGGTCTGCCGGCGTAGCAAGACGCTCTCCGATGCCGGGCGCGAGCTCTTCGCCGTCTCGCGGCAGAAGCGGGCCGTGGCAAATGATGCGGACCGGCTGAAGAAGTATCTCGCCCGATTCCAGCTCGACTTCGCCCGTTGCCGGGAATGAAGCGGCTGGAACCGAGGAGATGGCGCTTCAGAGTGTCCCCATCGCGCCCTGCTGGAAATCGCGGAAGGCTTCCATGATCTCCATCGGCGTGTTCATCACGAAGGGGCCTTGACCCACGATCGGTTCGCCAATCGGCTCACCGCTCATCAGCAGCAGCCGCGAGTCCGCGAGAGCTTGGAAGAGAAGCTCGGTGCCTTCCCGCTCAAATACGGCCAAGGCTCCTTCCGCCGCCCTCTCGTCGCCGTCCATCATGATCTCCCCGCGCGGGACGAGGAGGGCCGTGGTGTGTCCGCTCGGGACCTCCAGGCGAACGAATTTCCCGGCTTTCACCTCGATGTCCCAGAGGTTGATCGGGGTGAAGGTCATGGCAGGTCCGCTCCGGCCTCCGAACTCACCCGCGATCACGCGGACGCTTCCTGCTTGGTCGGGCATATCCACCACCGGGATGTCTTGCTTGAGCAGGGTCTGATAGCGTGGCGGCGCTCCCTTGTGCTTTGCGGGCAGGTTCACCCAGAGCTGTGCCATTTCGAAAAGCCCTCCGCTCCGGGCGAAATCTTCCGAGTGATACTCCTCATGGAGGAGGCCGCTGGCCGCAGTCATCCACTGGACATCTCCGGGGCCGATCTTGCCGCCGCCTCCACTGGAGTCGCGGTGTTCCACCTCGCCTTGGTAGCTGAGGGTCACGGTCTCGAAGCCACGATGCGGGTGAGCTCCAACGCCACGACGCCGGGTGGTAGGATCGAAGTGATGGGGCTCGGCGTAGTCGAGGAGCAGGAAGGGATCGAGCTCCTTCCCGAAGCGGTCGTAGGAGAACACCGACCTAACAGGAAAGCCGTCTCCCACCCAGTGGGTGCCCGAGCTCTGGTGGATGAAGTTCAGCTTTTTCATGGTTCGATCATCGCTTGCGATGCCGGTCTCGTAAAATACCCCTTTGGTCCGCTGAGCATGCCCGGGCGGCATGGCCGGAGACCGCACGGGTGCGGTCCCCGGCCCGGTCTCTCACGTGTCCGCTGCCGCCTTGCCGTGGTTGTAGCTGTTGATCAGGCAGCGGTAGCTCGGCAGATGATTGGAGAACAAGGTGGCGAGCCCTTCGATGTCGTTCCGCCAATCGCGGTGGAGCTCGCATGCCGCGCCGAACCAGCTCATGAGCTGGACACCGGCCGCCTGCATGCGGAACCAAGCGGCATCGCGCGTGGTCTTGTTGAAGGTTCCGGAGGCATCGGTCACCACGAAGACCTCGAAGCCTTCCTCGATGGCGGAGAGTGCCGGGAAGGCCACGCAGACTTCGGTCACGATTCCCGCGATCAGCAACTGCTTCTTGCCGTGGCCTTCACGGCCTTGACGAAGTCCTCGTTATCCCAAGCGTTGATATTCCCCGGGCGGGCGATGTAGGGTGCATCCGGGAACATCTCTTTCAGTTCCGGCACCAAGGGGCCGTTCGGACCTTCCTCGAAGCTCGTTGTTAGGATGGTTGGGAGATTGAAGTACTTCGCGGCACTGGCGAAGGCCAGCACGCCATTCTTGAAATCATCCGGCGAGAAGTCCTGGACACAGTTGGTGAGGCCGGTCTGGTGATCCACTAGCAGCACGGCGACATCGTTTTTATCCAAGCGGTTGTATTTGAATGCGGAGTTCATCTTGGTCTTTGGTTGAGATGGAGCATGTGGTGTATCAGATGCGAGATGCCGCCGGAAATACTTCGTGGTTCCGCTCACCATGCCCCGCAGGTATGCTGCCATTCATGGAGCTGAGGCACCTGAGGTATTTCGTGGCCGTGGCGGAGGAGGAAAATGTGACCCGTGCCGCGGCGAGGCTGCGTGTCGCCCAGCCTTCGCTCAGCCGGCAGATCCGCGATCTGGAAGGAGAGCTGGGAGTCGAGCTGTTTGATCACGCGGCCCGCGCCCTGTGCCTAACTCCGGCGGGCCGACATTTCCTCCAGGAGGCGCGGGAAGCGATCGCGCGGGTTGATGAGGCGGTCCGGTCGGTGAGGGAGTATGCCCACGGCGAACATGGCGAGATTCACATCGGTTACTCCCCTACCTTGAGCAGTGCGATCCTGCCGCACGCCTTGCGCCGCTTCCAGAATCTCTATCCGAAGGTTCAAGTGCGGCTGCACGATCTATCGACCGCGGAGATGCTGGCGGGACTGCGGGCACGGGATCTGGGGGCCGCGCTGTTGGTCAGGCCGAGGGAACTCGCCTTGGAGGGACTCTCATTTCAGGAGATCGTCCGCTTTCGACCCGCGGTGGCGCTCCCGCCTGCGCATCCCCTTGCAGCGCTATCGAGCGTCAGCGTGGAGCAGTTGCTGGATCAGCCTCTCATCGCATACAACGACTCGGAGTATCCGGAGCATCGTGCGTGGCTCGAGCGGATCTTCGCGGAGAAGACCATGCCCAAGGTTGTGGCGGAGTTCGACAGCTTCTCCAGTCTCATCACCAGTGTGGAGTCGGGTTGTGGCCTCGCCATCGTACAGATGGGTTTCGAGAATCTCGCGGGCTCGAGGCTCGAGGTTCGTCCGGTCCGCGACCTGCAGGGAAGGGAATTTTCCTTCGGGGTAGCGCAATCCCGGAAGGACGACTCGCGCCTGACAAAGGAGTTCGTCGCCAGCTGTCTCGCTTGTTCGGAACTCGGCGAGCCAGCGATGGAAGCATGAAGAGGGCAAAAAAGAGTGGCCGCCCTTCCCCAAGGACGGCCACTGAACCCAACAAAGAAAGGGAATAGAGACGCGGATCAGGCGATCACGCCCAGCGGCTTGGTCGTCTTCCAGCCGCCGCGGGTGAAGTCCGGGAAATCCTGCGGCATGCCGTCTTCCTTCACCGACTTCTCGCTGAGCGGAGCGACGGAGGACCAGAAGCAGCCTTCGTAGACGTTCTGGTCGAGCGGCTCGCCCTTACGGAGGCACTCGATGATGCGGTAGAGCATGAGGAAATCCATGCCGCCGTGGCCGCCCATCTTCGCGGACAGTTCGCCCATGCGCTTGTAGAGCGGGTGCTCGTACTTCTGGGCGATGGCATCGAACTCCTCCGAGCTGGTCCACTGGTGGTAGCTCTTGGTCATGCCTTCGATGGCCATGCCGTTCGGGAAGCCCTTGAGCGTGCCCTTGGTGCCTTGGATCAGGTTGTGGCGGGAGTAAGGGCGCGGCGAGGTTTCATCCCACTGCACCAGCACGGTGCGGCCAAGCACGGTCTTGATGATCGAGGTGTTGATGTCGCCACCCTCGTAATTGAGCGTCTTGAACTCCGGCTTGGTAAGCTTCTTCGATTGCGCGGCGTAGAGCGCGCGGCCCTTGGCGGGCGAGGAGAAGGAAACGAGGCGGCGGAAGTTGTCCTCGGTGCGGGCGAGGCTCATGTACTGCGCCACCGGTCCGAGGCCGTGGCAGGGGTACAGGTTGCCATTGCGCTTCGCGTAATGGTAGGTGCGCCAGGAGCCGGTGGTATCGCCATTCTCCATCTGGCCGCGCAGCTCGTGGATGTAAGCGGCCTCGCCATGCAGGAGCTCGCCGATCACGCCTTGGCGGACCATGTTCAGGTAGAGGAGTTCCTCGCGACCGTAGTTCACGTTCTCCATCAGCATGCAGTGGCGGCCGGTGGCTTCGGAAGTGTTCACGATCTCCCACATCTCCTCGACAGTGAGGGCGATCGGGATCTCCACGAAGGCGTGCGCGCCGGCCTTCATGGCGGCGACGGCCATCGGGCCGTGGAGTTCCCACGGGGTGGCGATGAAGACGGCATCCGGCTTCGCTTCCACGAGCATCTTCTGCCAGGCATTCTCATCGCCGGAGTAGAGCTTCGGTTTGTGGCCCTTCTCGACGACCTTCTTCTCGGAGCGCTTCACGAGATCCTCGCGCAGGTCGCTGATGGCGACGACCTCCACGCCCTCGATCACGGCGAGCTGGGAGATGTGGCCGGAACCGCGAGCACCGACGCCAATGATCGCGACCTTCACTTTATCGAGCTTCGGCGCGGCGAAATCGCCCATGTACTTTGCGCCGGAGGGCCGGGCTGGCGAACCCTGTGCACCCGCGATGCCGGTGGCAGCCGTGAAGGCGGCACCCACGCCGCCCAAAGTCTTCAAGAAGCTCCGGCGGCCTGCGGCGGAAATAGTCACTTTTTCGTCTCCGTTGATCATTTTGGTGTCGCGTGGAATACCGATGGGTAGCGAATTCCCTTTCAGGTGACAACCCCGCGAATCGCCGGATTTTTGCGATTTTGGGTAGCGGCAGGTCCGGATGTGAAAACCTGAGTGGGAAGAGTGGTTTGAGAAGGATTCGGCAGTCTGTCAGATCGGTGGATGCATTTGGAAATGATGGCCTTTCTGGCGTCCCGATTGCTTGTGCGATCCCGAATAGAGTTCGAGATCTTATGAAACATATACTTCCGGTTATTCTCGTCCTTGGTGGCCACTCCTTGCTGGCCGAGACGGTGGTCCAGCCCGCCGATATCTCCGCCACGAATGCGGGCAGTCTCTATAACGGCTACGGCAGCTCGCAGCTCGCTCCGCCGAATGTGATGAGCTCCTCCTTCCAGCCCTTCAATCCGGCGCTGGGAACCCTGAGCTCCTTCACGGTGCGCTACGAGATCGGAGGCGAGTTGTCCGGCGGCGTGGGTACGGATGCCGAGGTGGCCTCGGCCAATGCGGGCTTCGGCGGCACCTACAAGATCGGCGGCTCCGCGTTCTTCGGCGGTGGTGGCGGCGGTGGTTCCGAGGCGGAGGCGGGGACCGAACTCTCGGGCACCTACGGCATGCCTGCCTACGAGCGGACCTTCCTGCCCGGAGATGCGGGCAACCCGGCGTCCGGAGCGAATGCCTATGACCCCGCGATTCTCACCGCGGTGACGGGAGCTGCACCGGTGCCGGTGACCTTTGACATGACGCCGAGCAATGGCGTGAACGTGAACTACAGCAATGTGCAGGACCTTTCCGCCAGCCTGAATGGCAAGATCACCCTGACGTACACTTATGAAACCGGGGCTGGCACCGAGGAATTGAAGGTAACCAGCATCGTGAGGAACGGCGCACAGGAGACTGTCTCGATCGAATGGACCTCGAGCACGGGAAAGACCTACGCGGTGGAGGCTTGGGATGGCACCGGTGACTGGACGACGATCGCGCCGTCCGTGACGGGCGGATCCTACACCGAGGAGAATGTCCCTGCCACGGTGCCGCGCCGTTTCTACCGCGTGCGGGAAAACGAGTGAGCGGAGATCGGTTTCGATGATCCGGCCGCCCCCTCGGGACGGCCGGATTTTTCGTGTCCGCGGCGGATGGAAAAAACCATTCGGCATCGGCCTCTTGCCGCGCCAAGTTGGTAGCAGCTTATGAGGATTGAAGGAATCAAGGGCTGCTATGAGAAGACGGGCGGGATGTTCTACTTCGCGCGGATGTGCTCGAAGATCCGCCTGCGCGGGGAGGACAAACTGCCGGAGGACTATTTCGACATGCTGGGGAAGGGCTTCGATGGCCGGACCTGTCGCTACCTTGGAGTGAGCTATGAGGAGCTGAAGGCGCAGGTGCTGGATGGCAAGGAAGACAGCGAGGTATTGGAGTGGTGCTTCAGCAAGGGGCGCCGGCTGACCGCGGAGGAGATCCTGATCTACAACAGCTTCATGAGCAAACGCGGCTGGCGGGATGACGAGACGGACGAATTCATCCCCCAGGCGATCAAGGATTACGGGGTGCCGGATGACGGGAAGGTGATCACGGACTTCGACCTGATCGAGGTGGACGAGGCGCGCTGGTATCCGGACATGTGGCGCGATGCGTGGAAGTGAGCTGATGGCGCGAACTCTTCCATCGCTGACCGCGGTTCTTCCCGCGTTGATGCTGCTGGCCTCTTGCCAGACGGCGAAGTTTTACACGCAGGCGGCGGGCGGGCAGTTCGAAATTCTGCGGAAGAGCAAACCGATCCCGCCGATCATCGCGGACCCGGCCACTCCGCCGAAACTCAAGCGGCAGTTGTCATCGGTGCAGGAGATCCGGCAGTTCGCGAAGGATTACCTCACCTTGCCGGGCGACGAGAGCTACGGGAAGTATGCCGATCTGGGCAGGCCATACGTGGTGTGGACGCTCTATGCCGCGCCGGAGTTTTCGCTCGAGCCTAAGACTTGGTGGTATCCCACGCTCGGTCGCTTGGATTACCGCGGCTTCTTCCGCGAGTCCGATACCGACGAGCTGGTGGCCAAGCTACGCCAGGAGGGCTACGATGTGGCATCGGGCGGCACGACCGCTTACTCGACCTTGGGGTGGCTGCATGACCCGGTGCTGAACACCTTCGTGGATGCCGCGGATGTGGATCTTGCCGAGTTAATCTTCCACGAGCTCACTCACCGTCGCTTGTTCCGGAATGGCGATACGACCTTCAACGAAAGCCTGGCCAATGCGGTGGCCGAGGTGGGGGTGAAGCGCTGGCTGAAGCACCATGGGCGGTTTGACGATCTCAGGAAATACGAGGCGCGGTTGGTGCGCCGGGCTCAGTTCTATGACCGCATCGATTCCACCCGCGCGGAGCTAAAAACGCTCTATGATTCCAAGCTGCCGGAGGGGGAGATGCGGCGCGAGAAGGCGCGGATCTTCCTAGGACTACAGAACAACTTCCGCGAGCTGCGGCGGCGCTGGGGCGGGCGCGGGTTGGAGAACTGGCTGAAGGAGGACGTGAACAATGCGCACCTCGTTTCGGTGATCACCTATCACCATCACGTTCCCGCTTTCCACAAGCTTTTGGAGGAGTGTGGCGGTGATCTCGACCGTTTCTTTGAGGAGGCGGCGAAGATGAAGCTGCCGGAGCCGGAGCGATGAGGGGTGATATGAATGGCGGGGAACGTCCGTTTTGCTGGGTGTGAAACCCTTCCTCCTGCCTCTTCTCCTCGGGAGCGTCTTGGCGGCCGAGCCTGCCAAGGAGCGCTGGATTTACCTGCCCGCAAACTTCCAGGTCGATGCGAAGGCGGATGAAGTGGCCGGTCTGATCACTCGTGCGGGGAAGGCAGGCTATACCCACGCGCTGGTGGCGGACTCGAAGTTCAGCCGCCTCGCCACGGTGATGCCGAACTACGCGCCGAACGTGGCGAAGGTGAAGGCGGCGGCGAAGGAGGCGAAGATGGAGATCGTGCCGGCGCTATTCCCCGTCGGCTACTCGAACGATGCGCTGTTCCACGATCCGAACCTTGCGGAGGGACTGCCGGTGAGGGATGCGAAGTTCGTGGTCAAGGGCGGCTCGGCGGAGATCGTGGCGGATCCGCCGGTGTCCCTGCCGGGCGGGCAGATGAATGATCGGAGCGGCTGGGGCTTCATCGACGACAATCTGGTGGTCGAAGATGGCGCAATGCGCTCGGGGCCGACGGAGGGCAACGCCCGCATGCAGCAGCCGCTGAAGGTATCGCTCTTCCGGCAATATCACGTCTCGGTGCGGATCAGGACCGCAGGCTTCGGGGGCGGTCAGGCGGAAATCAAGGCGATCGGCAAGAATGGTCGGCAACTGCAGTGGAGTTACCTGAAGGTGCAGCCGGACCAAGGCTGGACTCAGCACGACGTGACCTTCAATTCGCTGGATTCGGAGGAGGTGGGGATCTACTTCGGGGTCTGGGGCGGGCATCGCGGCACGCTATGGTGGGACGATGCGAAGATTGAGGAGTGCGGACCGGTGAATCTCTTGCGCCGTCCCGGGGCTCCGCTGGTGGTGAAGCTGGAGGGGGGACGGGAGCTCGTGGAACAGCATGATTTCGCCAAGCTCGAGGACACGGGGATGGGCACCAAGCCTTGGGCGGGCGAGTTCACTTCCTGGCACGAAGCGCCTATCCTTCAGATTAAAGACCTGAAGGATGGAGATGTACTGAGGGTGTCGTACTACCACACCCATGTCATCCACGATGGCCAGGTCTGCGGCTGTGTGGAGGAGCCTGCCTTCAGGGAAATCCTGCGCGATCAAGCCGGGCGGGTGCCGCAATTGTGGGAGACCAAGATTCACATGATGTCGCACGATGAATGGCGGGTGCTGGGCTGGGATGCCTCCTGTTTGAAGAGTGGACTGGGCCCCGGAGGCATCGTGGCCAAGAATGCTCGTTTCTGCGTGGACCTGCTGAAGGAGAAGGTGCCCGCCGGGAGAATCCTCGTGTGGAACGACATGTTCGATCCCCACCACAATGCGGTGAAGGATTACTATCTGGTGAACGGCAGTCTGGAAGGAGCTTGGGAAGGACTGGAGCCGAAGGTGCAGATCATGAATTGGAACTTCGGCAAGCGGGAGGAGAGTCTCGCCTTCTTCCAGAAGCGCGGCCATGAGCAAGTCATCGCGGGCTTTTATGATGAGCCGCTACAGAATGTCTCCGCCTGGATCGACTCCGGGGAAAAGGTGGAGGGCGTGAAGGGTTTCATGTACACCACCTGGCGGAGCGATTATTCGAAACTCGAAGAGGTGGCGGAGATCCTGCGGAAGCGGGGATGGTGAATCTTCTGCGTGACGAGTGAACCTGCGTGGCGGAGGATCATGGCCGTGAAGCTTCCATTCGTGCTCATTCTCTGTCTCGTCTTCGCGATGATCGGGTTCTTCGGGGGCAAGATTTCCGGCAAGTCGGCGGACGGGGAAGACGATCCAAGTGCCAAGCCGGGGAGCGGTGCTGTGGTGAGCGGTCCGAGAGGGGAAGACCCGGATTCGCGGCGCGGGACGGCAGGGAAAAAATCCGAGCGCCGCACGAGCTCTTCCGGCGGCGAGAAGCGTCTTTCGGACGAGTTGAAGGAGCTGCTGACGATGTGGAACAAGCCAGACGTGAAGGTGGAAGAGGGGGATGAGCGCGAGATCTTGCATGCGGATCTTGGAGAGCTCAGCCAGATCCTCGCATCCATCAGCCGGGCGGATGCCGGGGACTTGGCGGAGCTGCGGGAGATGCTGATGAAGACGGAGGAAACCACCGACGACGGCGAGATGCTCAATGCCTTGCTGATGCTGCCGCTGATCGGCCGTGATATCGAGATCCGCGGATCCGCAGTGTTGGAGGAAACGGTGGAAAAGGCCGCGGTCGAGGAAGACGACAACTTCTCCGAGGTGCTGCCGATGATGGCCTACACGCTCGCCAAGCGGAACCCGGCCGAGGCCGAGGCATGGCTGAAGAATTTCGAGGCGAGGCCGGATGTCGATGACTTCACGGTTGATGTGGACGAGCTGCGAGCCGTAATCGAGAAGGCAAAGACGGATCCTTAAACCGTCGCGATTGCATCGAGGATGCGTGTTGTTTGCCACGCGGCCCGGACGTCATGCACGCGGAGGATATTCGCGCCGCGTCGAACCGAGGCACTGATGCAAGCGACGGTTCCGGCGTCCCGCTCGCGCGGTTCGGGAATGCCTAGCACTTCGCCGATCATCGTTTTCCGGCTTACGGGAATCATGAGAGGGCGACCGAAGCGGGTGAGCTTCCCGAGTTCCCGGAAGATCCGGAGGTTGTCGTCGCGCTGTTTGGCGAAATCGATGCCGGGATCGAGGATGATGGATTCGGGCGGCAGCCCGGCGGCCGTGGCCATGGCGATCTTTTCGGCGAAGAAGGTATCCATCGCCGCCATCACGTCCGGCCACTGCTGGTGAAGGTGCGGGATCTTGGGCTCGCCCACGGAGTGCATGATGAGCAGGGATGCGCCGCTCGCCGCGCAGAGTCGGGCGTTACGGTCGTCGGGTAGCCCCCCCATGTCGTTGAGCAACTCGACGCCCAGCGGTAAGACGGTCTCCACCACCTCGGGCCGCCAGGTATTTGCGGAGAGGATGGGTGGCCAGACTTGGGCTTCGTCTTTCGGGCCCGCGTTCCGGATGGCCGCGGGCCAGCCATTCAGGAATCCCCGGAAGCGCCGGACCTCTTCCTCAATGCTCACGGCGGATCGGTTCGTCCGCGCACTCTCCGCCCCCACATCGATGATATCAGCCCCTTCCTCCGCCTGCCGCAGTGCCTGCTCGAGGGCGGCTTGGCAGTCGAGCGTGCCGTCGCCGGAGAAGGAGTCGTCGTTCACATTCACGATCCCCATCACCAGCGGGCGGTGGGGGAAGGTGATCTCGCGGACCGGGAGTTTCCAAAGCACGGACCGAGTTGAAGCCGGTAAACCGGGATCCGTAACCTCAAAATGAATACTTTGGGCACGGTTTTTCAATCCCTTGATTCCACACTTTGAGCGCAATCATACACACGCCGACCACTTTCGTCATAGCTGGTCTTCCGGTACTCATTATGGTGGGCTGAAACCATGAGCGTCACTTTTGGAGCAAGCACTTGGCTGTGGACTTCCCCCTTCAGCTCGGAGCAAGGCGAACTACTGCGGGGAATCGCGCGTCTCGGCTTCGATGCCGTGGAGCTTCCGATCGAGGATCCCGATCTGGTGGATCCGGGCAAGATCCTCCCGATTCTGGAGGAGACAGGCCTCACTCCCTACCTCTGCGGCGCTTTCGGGCCCGGTCGCGATCTTACCAATCCTGACGCATCCGTGCGGGCGAATACTCGAGCCTATCTCTCTCGCCTGATGGATCTCGCCGAGGTGCTGGGCGTGCCCTTCATTGCCGGCCCCATGTATGCCCAAGTCGGCAAAGCCCGCCAACTGGCCCCGGAGGAGCGCCAGCGCGAATGGGATCTCGCCGCAAGAGAACTCCACACCGTGGCGACCGAGGCCGGTAACCGCGGCCTCAAGCTCGCCATCGAGGCGATCAACCGCTTCGAAAGCGACTTGGTGAACACCACCGCGGACACCATCCGCCTTGTTCGCTCCATCGGGCACCCGGCTGCGAAGGCGATGATCGATACCTTCCACATGACCATCGAAGAGGCGGATATCGGTGCCGCCATCCGCCACGCTGGCGACGATCTCATCCACGTGCAGGTGAGCGAGAATCACCGCGGCGTGACCGGCACCGGCCTCACCCCGTGGCAGGACTTCCGCGACGCCCTAGGGGATATCGGCTACAAGGGCGCGGTGGTGATCGAGTCCTTCACGCCGGACAACCGCGATCTCGCAGGCGCGGTGTGCATTTGGAAGCGCTTCACCGCCACTCAGGACGAGTTCGCGGCGCGCGGGCTCGCCTTCATGCGCGACCTCTTCGACCAACCGCTGAGCAAGTCGAAGGCTTCCGCTCTTGCCGCTTCCGTATAATCTCTGATTTCCTACTATCCGGTCCCTTCTCAACCCATGAGTGATATCAACATTGCCATCGTCGGCCTCGGCTTCGGAGCCGAATTCATCCCGATCTACCAGCGCCTGAAGGGCGTGAACATGTATGCCATCTGCCAGCGGACCCAATCCAAGCTGGACGAAGTGGGCGACAAATACGGGATCGCCAAGCGCTACACCTCCTACGACGACCTGCTCGCCGATCCCGACGTGCATGCGGTGCACATCAACTCGCCGATCCCGGATCACGCGGAGCAATCGATCAAGGCGCTGAAGGCTGGCAAGCACGTGGCCTGCACGGTGCCGATGGCAACCAGCGTGGAGGACTGCAAGAAGATCGTCGATCTGGTGAAGGAGACCGGGTTGAAGTACATGATGATGGAAACCGTGGTCTACGCCCGCGAGTTCCTTTTCATGAAGGAACTCTACGAGAAGGGTGAACTCGGCAAGGTCCAGTTCCTCCGTGCCACGCACCAGCAGGATATGGATGGCTGGCCCGGCTACTGGCCCGGTCTCCCGCCGATGTACTATGCCACTCATTGCGTCGGCCCGATTCTCGGCCTCATGGGTAGCCAGGCGGAGTATGTTTCCTGCTTCGGTTCCGGCACCATTCGCGAGGAGATGCACTCCTGCTATGGCTCGCCCTTCGCGATCGAGACCTGCCACATCAAGTTCAAGGACAGCGATCTTTCCGCCCAAGTCGTCCGCTCGCTCTTCGATGTCGCCCGCCAGTATCGCGAGTCCTTCGAGGTTTACGGCTCCAAGAAGTCGGTCGAGTGGCCCTTGATCGAACACGATCCGCTCGTGATCCACACCGCCAAGAAGCCGGAGCCGGAGATTCCCGAAGAAGTTCAGTGCCCGGACTTTGCCCACTACCTGCCGGAAGAAATCCAGCTCTTCACGAAGGGCGGCGTCTACGGTGGCGATACCGGTGAGGATCACCTTTCCTTCACCCAGGGCGCCGGTCACGGCGGCAGCCACCCGCACCTCGTCTGGCAGTTTGTAAAGATGCTGCAGAGCGGCACGGATTCCTACCCGAACGCCGTGCAGAGCGCGAACATCACCTGCACCGGCATCCTCGCCCACGAATCTGCACTCAAGGGTGGCGAGCTCATCCGCCTGCCGGAGTGGAGCTTGTCCTAAAGAAGTCGATTTCCAGGTTAGATCCGCATCAGAAGGCACCCCGCGAGGGGTGCCTTTTCTGCGGACAGGCGGACTCAAGGATTCTCGGTGATGCGGTAGAAGCGCCGGTCATCTGTCTCCGTGATCGTGGTGTCGTTGTAGCGAGTGGAAAGGCCAGCCGAGGGATAGGCCGCCTCCAAGGTCGCCCATAAAGCGCCAAGTGAAGAGCTGGTTTCGACCTTGTAGGTCTTCCCTAAGTTTGAAGTCCAAGCGAGAGAGGCTTCGCCCCGGGAAAGAGAGGCTACATCCAACGAGATGATCACCGGATCGGCGATGGCCGCGACCGTGCCGACCACGTCGATTTCGCGCATGGTCACGCCGCCACCTTGTTGGCTTTTCGTGTCCAACATGGTGAAGCGGATTGCGTCGATCTTACGGAACAGCATGCCACCGGGACGCGTGATCCTTACCTTGGTCGAGCCCGCAGGGCCATTGCCTGCCACATTGGTCACGGGTTGGTAGTCGACAAGACAGCCGGGCTCCGTGGTGAAGAGGGAGGCTCCGGCATAGCGAACGCTGATCTTGTACTTCTGGTTCATGAAGCCGGCATTCGACCATGCCGCGATCGAGATCACGCTGCTCACATCATAGCCCGCGCCGTTGCCGAGCCCCAGGTAGTAGGTGCTGCTGGAGATGTTGCCGTCGGAGGCCCACGTCACGGCAGTGGGGTCACCATTGCCGCCGTGAAGTCCGTCGTTGATCTGGGGGCCGGGTAGCCCGCTCATGAACTTGTAATTGAGATGAGTCCCGTCGAGTCCATGCAACAGGTCGTTGCCCAAGAGATCCCCCGAGAAATGGGCCTCGTCTCCGCTCGATGCGGTCGTGATGAGAACAGGCTGTGGATTCGGGTCTGCGGGCTCCGCTTTGTTCAGCACGAACTTCTGCGCGAGAGAACCGCCCGCCGATCCTGAGGCACTGACCCGGATATCGTAAGATCGTCCCGGCGGATCGAGATGGAAAGGGTGGTCGCCGGCGATCACTTGGCTCCCCTGAATGCGGAACTTCGTGTTATCTTCGTCGCCGTCACCGCCGGAAAGGACGTAGGTGAGCGACCCGGAGGGATCACCTGGATCTCGCAAGGTGGCGATGGTATCTCCCGCCTCCGTGTCGGCAGGGATGCTACTGCGGTCTAGTGCAAGCGAGGCCACTGCGGGAAACCAACTGCGCGCCATCAGTTCATAAGCGCTGTTGGTCGGATGACTGAATCCATTTGAGAACTTGGTGGGATCAATGGAATGGTTGTCCGCCGGATCGGTTAGAAAGTTCCGATGCTGGTCCACGGTTGAGATCTTCTTGCCTTGAGCCTTTAGTGTGGGAACTAGGGTTTCGCGGATGTAGGTGTTGTAGGCGATGAGATCGGCACTGTAGATCGACATTGGCGTGATCTGGGCCACGACCACAGCGATATCCGGCTTGGTGCTGTAGATCGTATTCATCAAGGTCGCGATCTGCGACGGACTCTCGGAATTGACTCCATTGATCCCGACCATGAGCAGGATCATGTCAGGCTCATCGGCCTTGATCCAAGAGGCCGCATACACGTTCACTCCATAGATGCCGATGCCGGCGGTGCCTCGGTGCCAGCCTTGGGCAATCTGAGGATCACGTAGTTCGTTTACGGGATAAACCGTTGCGCCCCGTGTCGGGTCTCCAAAGGCACCCGTGAACGGTTCGTTGGATCCTCCGACGAAGTGGAATGGGATTCCAGCTTCGCCCAACATTCGTGCCAAGGGACCGCGGTATCCGAACTCGAAAGGGACATGCCATCCCGCATCGGTGAATCCCACCGTGATGGAATCGCCGAGCGGCATGATTCTGAGCCGCTTTTCCGGTGTAGGTGCGAGGTTTTCGAAGCCCATGTTCGCTCCGCCCCATCCGCTCGGCCGGTCCCCGATGACTTGGAGGCTACCGGCATTGAGTCCGCCGCTCTGCAGTCCCGAGAGGCTGCTGGCGGATGTTCCGACGGCCGGGTTCATCGGAAGTGCAGGGCCGAGGGATTCCGTCCATGGATCGCCACCGTGGGTGGAGACGAGCCCGTAATAGTCGGCATCTTGTCCAAGGTCCGGCAGCAGGATCTCCGGGATTGCTACCCAGCGGTAGCCTCCCTCCAGCCGTCCCGTGGTGCCAGCGGGGATGGTAGCCCGCGCCAACTCCACATAGGAAGACCCGCCGTTGTAGCGCACGATCATTACCTCGTGGCTGCTAGCCAAGCCGTCGCCACCCCGGTCCCAGTAGCCGAGACGGTTGATCCTGACGCCAGTGACCGGGGTATAGAAGCCGAAGCCCGCATTCGAGTGCTGGTCCGTACGGATATCGGAACCCGGCTCGCGAAGCGCCATCGTGATGGTCCCCTGCGAAAGGCCCGAAAATGCCGCGATGAGGCTAGTGGAGATCAGGAGGGTGCGAACGCGATGGATTCGCGCCGTGACGGAATGGATGAGGTGCCGGTGAAAAAGCATGCGGGCAACAACTCTCCCGGCGATTAAAGGGGATCCTGCGGGGCGGCCAGAACAATTGCAGGGAATGCGCAGCCACCAGCCTTGGCTCGGTGTGAGTCCGGCCGGTTTTCTCCAAAGCCCGGGAAAAGGGCTGTCCGCCGAACAACTTACGATGTGTGGACATCTCCGATATTCCCAAAAGCTTTCCGTTTGTCCCCGGGGCGAACCTGCATATCGTGCGGGACCATGAATGCTCCTACCCCTGACCGCCGCTCCTTCCTGAAACTCTCGATTGCAGCCGGTGCCGCGGCGATCGCGCCGGCCGCGCGGGCCCAGGATGCCGCCTTCTCGCTGCCCAAGCTGCCCTACGCCCTCGATGCCTTGGAGCCGCACATTGATGCCAAGACCATGGAGATTCACCACGGCAAGCACCACGCCGCTTACATCAAGAATCTGAACGACGCGATCGCGGCGAATGACTACCTGAAGGGCAAGACCGTCGAGGCGATTGTCGGCGGGCTGACTGCAGTGAAGGACGAGGCGGTGCGCACCACGCTGCGCAACAATGCCGGCGGTCACTGGAACCACACCTTTTTCTGGGAGGTCATGGCTCCGGCAGGCAAGGGGGGCGAAGCCGGCGATGACCTGGCCACGGCGATCAAGGAATCCTTTGGTTCGCTCGATGACCTGAAGAAGGCTTTCAACGAGGCCGCCACCAAGCGTTTCGGCTCCGGCTGGGCTTGGCTGATCGTCCAGGACAAGAAGCTCAAGGTGGTCAGCACCGCGAACCAGGATAATCCGCTGATGAAGGAGATCGTGCCGGATTCCGATTTCGGCACGCCGATCCTGGGGCTCGATGTGTGGGAGCACGCCTACTACCTGCACTATCAGAACAAGCGTCCCGACTACATCACCGCTTGGTGGAACGTGGTGAACTGGAAAGAAGTCGAGCGCCGCTTCAAGACAGCGTGATCTCCGGCCAGCGGATCTAACCGATGCAAGAGCATCGGCTCTTCAAGTCGACAACGATGACCGGCACCGCAGTTGGCATGACTGCGGTGCCGTTTCCGTTCATACCAAACCGATTCATCGGCAAGCAGAGGGGATTCGGCAAGTCGCGGGGAAATGTCCCTGCCACGATCGATCCGGCCTGCGGCATGCTCGCCCGGGTTCACAATATCTGTCTGTGACTCCGATGAAGCTTCCTCGCCTCTGCCGCCTTCTTGCCCTTGTCTTGATTCCTCTCTCCAGCCCGGCCGCGGAGTCTTTCACCCCCGGGGAGATCTGGAAGGACACCGATGGCGTGCATATCAATGCCCACGGGGGCGGCGTGATTCATCATGGCGGCACCTATTATTGGTTCGGGGAGCACAAGATCTCCGGCCCCAAGGGGAACTCCGCTCAGGTCGGGGTGGGCTGCTACTCGTCGGCCGACTTGATCACATGGAAGAACGAGGGAATCGCCCTCCCGGTTTCGGAGGACGCTTCGAGCGAGATCGCCCGCGGTTGCATCATCGAGCGGCCAAAGGTGATCCACAATGCGAGCACCGGGAAGTTCGTCATGTGGTTCCATCTCGAGCATCTCGGAAAAGGATATGCCACAGCGCGCGCCGCGGTTGCAGTGGCCGACAAGATCACGGGACCCTACGTCTTCCATTCCTCGCATCGCCCGAATGCCGGATCCCTGCCGGTGAACCATAATCCCGAAGCGGAGGACCGCGTCTTTGAATACTTCAAGCGCGACCTCTCGGGCGGACAGATGTCGCGGGACATGACTCTCTTCGCCGATGACGACGGAAAGGCCTACTTGATCGGTTCGGCGGAGGAGAACTACACGCTCAATATCTCCCTGCTCACGCCGGATTATCTAGGCTTCACTGGCGTTTACTCGCGGGTCGAACCGGGCGGCCACAACGAGGCTCCGGCGATCTGCAAGCACGAGGGAAGATACTGGATGATCACCTCCGGTTGCACCGGTTGGGATCCGAATGCCGCCCGCTCCTTCGTTGCGGATCACCCGCTCGGCACGTGGAAGTCGCTCGGGAATCCCTGTGTCGGACCCAATCCGAATGGGGGCCCGGGTCCGGAGCTCACCTATGGCGGGCAGAGCACCTACATCCTCCCTGTGGCGGGCAAACCCGGAGCTTTCATCGCGATGTTCGATGTCTGGCGCCCCAAGGATCCGATCGATGGCCGCTACCTCTGGATGCCGCTCGATTTCAGTCACGGCCGTGTCTTGGTCCGGCCCCCTGCGGAATGGACTCTCTCGGTTTTTGACCAAGCCGTCAGGCCCTGATCCTGGATCGGGGCCTCGATTCGCAGCAAATTTCCCGCAAATTCTTGTCCGTTTCCTCCGGGAGGCGGACAAGATAGCGTGGAAACCATGTCCGGAACCGGCCCAAGCGACTCCGAACTCCTCGCCGATTGGCTCGATGGCCACCGCGAGTCGGCCTTTCACGCCCTGGTGGAGCGCTACGCAGGCCTCGTGCATATGGCCGCCAAGCGCACGTGCGGGGATGATTCGCTAGCGGCGGAGGCCTCCCAACTCGCTTTCATCGCCCTGGCCCGCAAGGCCCGCGGCTTGTCCGGTCGCGCCACCTTGGCTGGCTGGCTCCACGTGACGGCAATTCTCCAGGCCCGCAATCTCCTCCGCCAGCGGAAGCGGGAGATCCGTAAACTCCACATCCTGCGCACGCATATGGAAAACCAACCGCAGGCCTCCCCGGCAGCGGAATGGCAGCGCATCCAGCCGGTGCTGGATGAAGCGCTGGCCGCCCTCTCCTCGAAGGACCGGGAGACCCTCCTGCTCCGCTTCTACCGCTCGCTCAGTGTTCGCGAGATCGGAGCAGCACTCGGAATTGCCACGGACGCTGCCCAGAAGCGGCTCGACCGCGCGACCGAGAAGCTTCGTGGCCAGCTCGCCCGCCGGGGCTATCAGGTCGGTGGCTCGCTCGGGGCTGTCATGCTCGCCGGCTTCGCTTCAGATGCCCAAGCTGCCGTTCCCTCCACCTCTCTCCTTGCCTCGAATGCCCTCGCAGTTGCGGGGGGCAGCGGCACCGCCACATTAACCACCATCGGAATTATCGCCATGACCAAGAAAACCGCCATTACCGCCGGAGTCGTCGTTCTGCTCGCCGGAGCGGGAACCATTGCCCTGATCAACGGCAACAAGGATGAGAATTCCTCCTCAGCGAAGGGACACACCGAGGTGAATACCGCCCCTTCCTCTTCGGCTTCAAGCTTCACTCCGGTGGAATCCGCCGCCGCCCGCGGTGATCGGGCCAAGCCCCGTGACCCTGCAGCGAATCCCGACTTCATCGCGAAATACGGCGAAGCTCGTACCAATCTCTCCAAGCACATTGCCACAAATCTCATCAGCTTGCTGGAGGACGCCGTCTCCATGGGCGAGATGGCCGTGTCAGGGCAAATGGGAAATGCCTTCGGCGGGCCTCGCAACGGTCTCCGCATGGGATTGGGCGGGCGACTGAACGACGACCTGAAGCTCACCGACGAGCAGCAGGAGAAGGCCGGAGAGATCTACAAGGAATACCAGAAGCGCGAGCTCGCGAAATCGAAGGAGTCGATCGAGAAGCTGAAGAAGGACCCTCAGGCGCTCATGCAGCTCATGCTGGCCAGCGATGCTCATTCGCGCGGGGAGATCCCGCAGGACGAGTACGACCAGATCCAAGCTTCGATCGCCGACGATCTGAAGACCACCATCAATCCGCTTGATCGCGAGAACTTCCGCGGCGGCCAGCCGATGAAAGACACCGCATTCACCAGCGAGTTCCAGGCGATCCTCGATCCTGATCAATCCGCTACCTTTGCCGCCGCCGCCACCGAGCAACAGTCGAAGGCTGCCGAGGATAGGAGCATCAACAACCTCCCCTCGATGGAACTGGAGAAGATGGATCAGACCGTCACCTCCGCCAAGAAGCTCACCACCGGTCTCAAGAGCATGATGGAAGGGATGGGCGGACTCCAGGATCTCGGCCCGATGATGGAAGAACGCCGCCGATCACGTGAAGCGCAGCGTGGGGCCCAGCAAGAGGCCGCTCCGGAATCAACAACCCCGCCTGCCGGGGAATAAGCGGTTTCCTCCCGCGTCTCCCATCGCCCCCTGCTGCATTCTTGTGGCCGGGGGCGATCACTTTGACCGAGAGGGTCAGAACTCACCCTTGAACGAGCATCGTGCCGTCGGTGTCTCGAAGATCACGATTTCAGCCAAGCCAGGAAGGTCGGCTTCCAGCTTCCGCCAGAACCATGCGGCCATGCGCTCGATGGTCGGGCTTTCAAGGCCGGGAATGTCGTTGAGGTAGCCGTGATCGAGTTGCTCGAGCAACGGCCGCATGGCGTCCGAGATCTTCTTGTGATCGTAGATCCAGCCGATGCTTTCATCGACTTCGCCTTCCACGGAGATCTCGATCTTGAAGCTATGCCCGTGCATCTGCCGGCACTTGTGGCCTTCCGGCAGGCTGGGCAAGGTGTGGGCGGCTTCGAAGCGGAACTCTTTCGTCAGGCGGGCGCGCATGGTTGCCAGCATGCAACGGGCGGGAGGGGAGCGCAAGCCGTGTGAGAACCGGTCCTCCCCGGGGTAGCGCACGGTCTTCTCTTCGTTTCTCCATCGGAGCTTCACAGCTTCATTCTCCTGCCATGGACCTTTCACCGAATGAGTCCGGTCTTTTCATTCCGGGTTCATTCCTACTTCACCGCGAGGCTTCGTGATCCTCGCAAGTGATCCGCCGCTTGCTACAACCGAGCTCCGAGCTCCTCGATGACCCTTCGCCGGGGACTATCGCGAAGACCGCCGGATTGGCCGCTCTTGCACTGGCGGTTTATGGCTTCACGACTGGCTTCTGGCGTTCGCCCGTGATGGGCTGCTATGTGGCGATCAAGATGCCGCTACTGGTGGCATGCACGCTCGGCTGTAACGGCATGTTGAACGGGCTGCTCGGAATTCTCTTGGGAGGAGTCGGCTTCAAGGAGTCGATGCTTGCGCTGCTGAGCGCTTTTGCGTCGGCCGCTCTGATCCTGGGATCATTGGCACCGGTGACCTTCATGTTGGCGCTGGATGCCCCGCCGCCGGATTCACCTTATGCCAGCTCGGCCCATGCGGGCTATCTCCTCTTCCACGTCGCGCTGATTGCGATCGCAGGAATTGCGGGTACGCTATCCCTTTTCAAGATCTTGCTGCAGCGCTGCCCCTCGCGCCGGGTGGCGATGACGACGATGTTCGCATGGCTGGCCGGGAACGGATTTCTCGGGGCCCAGTTCTCTTGGATTCTCCGACCCTTCTTCGGAACCCCGACCTTGGAGGTCGCCTTCCTGCGTCCGGATCCCATGCACGGTAGCTTCTATGAAGCCGTGTGGCGCTCGCTTGATCGCGTCACCCGCGGTGCCGCGCTGCCCTTCTCCCTCGCAAGTATTCTTACTCTGCTACTGCTAGTGCCGTACTTCTACCGTCTATCTCAACAACGACCACGACCCATACGACCATGAATGCCGATACGCCCCAACCTCCGCCCTACATGCCCCAGCCACCGCCAGCGAGGGTCGAGCCGCCTTTGCCGGACAAGCTGGATATCCGCGCGCTCTTCGAGGCTTTGCTCCGCAGTCCCCGAGGATTGGTCGCCCGTCTGGCCGAACCTGGCAGCGGGGCGCTGCTATCCTTTCTGGGGATTGCGATCATTTCGATGATCGCTTTCGGTCTCGTGCTCGGCAGCTTCGCGATGGGCACGCAGCTCTGGGCTGCTCCGCTCAAGATCACCGTAGGACTGCTGATCGCGGGGATCATCTGCTACCCAAGCCTCTACATCTTCTCCTGTTTGGCGGGATCGCGGGCGGGGGCAGGGCAACTGGCGTCCACCTTGGCGGGGATGTTGGCGCTGGCCGGTCTCTTGCTCCTCGGGTTTGCGCCGGCGGTTTGGATCTTCACTCAGGCTACGGACGCCTTCGGGTTCATGGGGGCTCTGGGTCTGATGCCGTGGTTCGTGGCCCTTTGCTTCGGCTTCCGTTTCTTGGAAACTGCCGTCGGCCTCACGGGTGCGACCTCGCGGGGGCCGGTTTTCGTGTGGAGCTGCATCTTCCTGATGGTGACCTTGCAGATGACGACCTCGCTGAGGCCTATCCTCGGCCGCGACTCGCGTTTCCTGACTGATGAGAAGAAGTTCTTCGTCCAACATTGGATCGAGTCTGCCGACAAGGTGCTTGAGACGCGCGAAAGCCAATCCCAATCCCCGCGATGAAACCGAGGCCTCCCCGGATTAAGCCCCCGCTCGCATCGCCGGCCCGTTCCGCCTCCAAGCCTCCGCGGAAGAAACGCGTGACCACCGCTCCGGAGCCGCGCAAGGATCCTGTCTTCGAGGCGCTGCGTGGAGAACTGGGGCTGTAGCAGGCTGGGGAAATGCGGAGCTACCTTGATCCTAGGTCTTGCGCCGTGTTAGGACTTCAAGGTTCTATCTCCCCCGGATCCCCCATGCGTACCCTTTCCTTGGCTGCCAGCGTCGTTTTCTTCCCCGGTCTGATTTTTGCGGATGAGACCGATCCCTTGCCGGATGTGATGGTCACGGCGGATGCCGAGAGGATCCTGAGAACAGACGCAGACCTGGCGATTCCTCTGCCGGGCGGGCGCGGGTTTCAAGAGATTCTCCCGTCTTTGCCGAACGTCCAGCAGGGGACGCCGAGCGCCACTTCATTCGCGGTGCGTGGGGTGGGCTACGACAACGTGATCTTCCTGGTCGGTACCCAATCGAACGTTCTGGTGAATTTCTCGGACGGAGGTGTGCCTGCTACCGCATCCTCGCTATCTGCAGCAGCTCCCTTGCTGTGGGATGTGGAGGCGGTAGAGCTCACACGCGGGCCGATCCTCTTCGGTCGCGGTGCTGCGGTTATGGGTGGCGAGCTGCGATTGGAACCGCGTGCGCCGCAATTCGTTCACGAGGGCAAGGCGTTGGGGGAGATCGGCAGCTTCCAGTCGTGGCGCGCCGGGCTTACCGAGAACATGGTGCTCATCCCGGACAAGCTGGCACTGCGGCTGAATGCCTCGGGCGAGGGGAGCGATGGCAACGTGGTGAACATCCATGATGGCAACGAAGAGTTCGCAGCCACGCAGCGTAGCTCCTTCCGCGGACAGCTCCGGTGGAGACCCGGTGGCGATGAAAGCTCGGTTTTCGACCTGCGGGTGGATGTCGACCGTGGTCGCGGCAACTTCTTCGGCCAGTCGTTCCAGCTCGGACCGAATATTCATGCCGGGGTGGTGGACCTGAATACGACCACTTCGCTTCCTGCGGACAGGCATGCGGTTCTGCTCCGCGGCCGGATGGAGTTCGAGCGAGGACTCTGGTGGGACGCCGAGCTGTCCTATTCGAATCTTGATGGTACCCACTACACCGACTTCGATGGCAGCTCGCTGCTCGACTGGTTTTATCTCTACACTTCGGATGAGCGGCGTTTCACGGCCAGCACGCGCTTCGGCCAGGAAGGACAGGGCTTCAAGTGGCTCGGCGGGATCTACGCCGAGTCCTCCGAATACGGCTTGAGTTTTGAAGGCAGGGGGCTAGGCCCGGTGCCGTTCGGGCGGCCATTCACCACGACCACCGATGAGGATGTCGAGATCGCGGCAATCTTCGGCCAAGGGGAACTCGAACTCGGTGCGGGCTTTTGGGTGCACGGAGGCGTGCGCCTAGATTATCAAGCGCGCGAGCAACGGACCGCGGCCGAGCTTGGCGGGGTGACGCGCGGCATGGGGAAAGTCGAGGTGGACTACGCCGAGTGGCTTCCGGAACTCGGAACCGAGTGGCGTGGCGATACGATAACCACGGGGATCAAGATCTCCCGCTCCTATCGATCCGGCGGAGCGGCGGTGGCACCGAGCTTGGGAGTATCGAACCCTTACGGTCCCGAGCGCGGCTGGGAGATCAATGCCTTCACAAGGAAGCAGTGGGATTGCCTGAAGGCGGAGGCGCGGGTTTTCCATGCCTGGCTTAACGATGCGCACGTGCCGTACATCCCGCCGGGTGGGTTCCCGGTGGTGGATAGCTTCATCTCGAATAGTGGAAAGGCGAAGCGCAGCGGCGCGGAGGTGGAGATGCGCTGGGAGAATGGAAACTTCTCTGCCGGGGTTTTCGGCGGCTACTTGCACGCGGAATACGAGCGGCTGGTGGTGAATGGCGTGAACCGGGACGGGCAGGCCTTCCCGCTGGCACCGGAGTGGACAGCGGGCTGCGGAATTGCTTGGAATCCGGTTACAGGGTGGTTCGGGGAGACCTCGTTGAATTGGGCGGATACGAGCTACGCGCAGATCGATTCGCCGGTGGGCACGAAGCTGGAGTCGCGGATGCTGTGGTCGGCGCGGACGGGTTACCGCTGGGAGCGGGTGGAGGCTTATGTTTTCGGGAGCAACCTGCTGGATGAGGACTATGCGCTGTCGAAGAACGACTACAGCGGGGTGGGGCTGCCGGTGTCGGGGAAATTGGGGGTGCCGCGGCTTTTGGGGACGGGGGTGACGCTGAAGTGGTAGGGCGTCATGCCATGCTTCCGGCTGGTATTTTGTTGCCGCACTGAGGTTCATTCGCACGCATGTTCCTCGGCCTCGATTCCTCGACCCAGTCGCTTTCCGCCCTTGTGATCGATCCCGCCAGCGGGGCGATCGTAAAGGAGGTTTCCGTGAACTTCGGTGCGGCCTTTCCGGCGTATGGAGCGCCCAGCGGCTTTATCCCGGGCGGGAAGGATGGCGAGGTGCATGCGGATCCGCGGATGTGGCTGGAGGCTCTGGACCTGGCTTTCGCGAAGCTGGCGGAGGGATTCGACCTGTCGCAGATCCAGGCGGTGGCTTGTTCGGGGCAACAGCACGGGTCTGTGTATTTTAACGACACGATTGAGGAACGACTCGCCACGCTGGACCCGGCGGTTTCGCTGGTGGAACAGATCCCGGCGGCACTGACGCGGGCGACGGCGCCGATCTGGATGGATACCTCCACGGGAGCGGAGTGCGCGGAGATCGCCGCGGCAGCGGGGGGGAGTGCAGAGGTGTGCCGGATCTCGGGTTCGGTGGCGATCGAGCGTTTCACGGGGCCGCAGATCCGGCGCTTTTACAAGCAGGACCGGGAGGCTTACGAGCGGACCGCGGTGATCCACCTGGTGAGTTCCTTCGTGGGCTCGGTGCTGGCGGGCAAGTCGATCGCGATCGACCACGGCGATGGGGCGGGAATGAACCTGCTGAATCTCCAGAATCTGGATTGGGACGATGCGCTGCTGGATGCGACGGCCCCGGGACTGCGGGCGAAGCTGCCGCCGGCGGCGGCCTCCGCGAGCGTGGCCGGTCCGGTATCGCGCTATTTCGTCGAGAAGTACGGTTTGGCGGCGTCCTGTCAGGTGGTGCTGTCCACGGGGGACAATCCGTCCTCGCTGGTGGGGATGGGGGCGACGGCACCGGGGACGATCGTGATTTCGCTGGGGACCTCGGACACCTTCTTTGCGGCGATGGAGAAGGCGGTGACGGATCCGCAGGGGTTCGGGCACGTATTCGGGAATCCGGCGGGCGGCTTCATGTCGCTGATCTGTTTCCGTAACGGTTCGCTATCGCGCGAGGCGCTGCGGGATCAACTGGGGCTGAATTGGTCGGCCTTCGACCGCGAGGGGCTGGCGGCGACTCCGGCGGGTAACGAGGGAAACCGGATGCTGCCGTTCTTTGGTCCGGAGATCACGCCGCGGCGCGATTTCAGCGGTCCGGTGCGGAAGGGTTCGGCGGAGTTCGAGGCCGGGGAGAATCCGGCATCGCAGGTGCGGGCGCTGCTGGAAGGGCAGTTCCTGAACATGCGGCTGCATAGCCAGTGGATCGGGGAGAAGGCGGAGCTGATCCGGCTGACGGGCGGGGCTTCGCAGAACGACGGGATCGCGCAGCTGGTGGCGAATATTTTCCAGGCTCCGGTGGAGCGGTTCGCGATCGCGAACGGGGCGGGCTTAGGAGCGGCGCTGCGGGCGGCCGATGCGCTGGGCCACGATTTGGCGGAGCTGCAGGCGGTGTTCTGCAAGCCGGCGGAGGGGTCGCGCTTGGAGCCGGAGGCGGCTACGGCGGGGATTTATGAGGGGGCGCTGCAGGAGTATGCGGCGCTGCTGGGGAGCTGAGGTCCTTCCTTCCCGGGGGATGTTTGGACCGGGATGGATTGGACGAAGATGTTCTTGGCCGCGAGAAGGCGCAAAAGGGCGCAAAAGTTATTGAGAGGACAGATGGGTTTTCCGGTGATTGCGGGGATGGGTGAGGGAGGCGATCCAACCGCAGATTTACGGGATGTACGCAGATGGGGATGAGAATGGATCCGGTCCTTTGCCGGAACTTTGAAGTTTGGGGCCGTCGTTGAGAGGAGGTGACTGGGCACTAAAAAAGGGGCGCTTGATGCGGCCCCTTTGGATTCTGATGGAAGGTGGTGAATTTGCTTTTCCGGTCCGGTGAGGGGCGCGGGACGCACCCCCTCCTTGATTTAGGCGAGTTCGCCGGTGGCGACTTGTTGCCTGAGTTTGAGGAGGTCGGCGGCGGCTTGGCGGGCTTGTTCTTCGTTTCCTTGGCGGGCCCAGGCTTCGACGTTGTGGCTGAGACAGACAAGCTGGGCGGCGAGATCGTGACGGCCTTCGCGGATTTCCTCGGGGAGAGGGTCGCGTTGCTGTCGGGATCGCTGTCGCTCAAGGGATTGGAGCCAGTAGCCCTTGACCTGTGCGGTGGTCATGACGAGGGCCGAGGCGGGGACCAAGGGAAAGCTTGCCGCGGTGAGCGGTCCCAGCGCGGAGAGAAACATGGGAATCGATCGATGGAAAATCATGACCGTACGACGCTTCGAGGGGCGGATTCATTCGACTGTTTTGGTCGGGAAATCCAGATCAACCGGGGGGCTTAGGTAAATCCCCGGAGGGCGGATGAGGCAAGGGATCATGCGGGTAGTTTTGCATTGGTCATTGGTCATTGGTGCGATTTTGGGGACACCAGGGGTTTACCGCGGAGGCGCAGAGGGCGCGGAGGGGGCGCAGAGGGTTTTTTGTTTTGGAGGGAACGAAACGCGGAGGCGCGGAGGGGGCAGAGGGGAGCGCGGAGCTTTTTGAGGGGAGACCGCCGATGGCGCGGATGGGGGGGCTTTTGGAGAGGAGGATGGCGTTCTGGGGGCGGACGCGAGCAGCCGGAATCACGAAGTGATTCCGCTACAGCGAGGGTGTAATGGGAGTGAGAGGTGCTTTGCTCGACCGTCCAAGCGGACTGAAGATCCGCGGTCCCGGGGGGGCGGTTTTGGGTGGGAGGGTGGGGAATCGCTGTTAGTGTGCGGGGAGCAGTTGTTGTTGCATGAAGTCGCTTGTTGCCGTTGTTACCGCGTTTTTGGAGATCCGGAGTAGCCGGAAGAATCTGAAGGCGCTGATGCGGCTGCTGGTGATTCTGGCGCTGATGATCGCGCTCTACAGCGTGCTGTTCCATGTGATCATGGAGCGGGAGGGGCAGGAGCACAGTTGGCTGACGGGGCTGTACTGGACGCTGACGGTGATGACGACGCTGGGGTTCGGGGATATCACCTTCGCGAGCGATCTGGGGCGGATGTTCTCGGTGGTGGTGATGATGACGGGGGTGGTGTTCCTGCTGGTGATCCTGCCCTTCACGTTCATCGAGTTTTTCTATGCGCCGTGGATGCGGGCGCAGGAGTCGGCGCGGACGCCGCGGGAGCTGCCGGCGGAGATCCGGCGGCATGTGATCTTCACCTGCCATGATGCGATCACGCAGGCGCTGGTGCCTATGCTGGAGCGCTACGGGCACCCGTATGTGATCCTGACGCCGCAGGTGGCGGAGGCACTGGAGCTGTACGAGCAGGGGGCGAAGGTGGCGGTGGGGCCGCTGGATGATCCGCAGACCTACGAGCGGATGCGGATCGCGCGGGCGGGGTTGCTGGTGGCGACGCGCTCCGACGTGCTGAACACGAACATCACCTTCACGGCGCGGGAGCTGAACGAGACGGTGCCGATCGTGGCCTCCGCCTCGACGGATGCGGCGCGGGACGTGCTGGAACTGGCGGGGGCGACGCTGGTGCTGCGGATGGAGCAGATGATGGGGCAGGCGCTGGCACGCCGGGTGATCGGGAAGGATTCCGCGGCGCATGTGATCGGGCGCTCGAATGAACTGGTGATTGCGGAGGCGAACGCGGCGGGGACGGAGCTGGAAGGCAAGACGATTCTGGGCTCCGCGATCCGCGAGCGTACGGGGCTGAGCGTGATCGGGGTATGGGACCACGGGCGGCTGGCCTCGGTGGATCCGCACACGATGATCGAGCGCGACACGCTGCTGGTGCTGGCGGGGAGCGAGGAGCAGATCGCGACCTATGACGAACTCTTCGGGCGCGGGAACGCGGAGCGCTCGCACGTGGTGATCATCGGGGGTGGACGAGTGGGCCGGATCGCGAGCCGGGCGCTGCAGGAGGCGGGCTTCAGCCCGGTGATCATCGAGAAGCTGCCAGAGCGGGTGATCGAGCATCCGGAAGCGATCATCGGGGATGCGACGCACATGGAGACGCTGAAGGCAGCGCGGGCGCGTGAGGCGGCGACGCTGATCGTGACCTCCCATGACGATGACCTGAACATCTCGCTGACGATCTACTTCCGGCGGCTGCGACCGAACGTGCAGATCATCGCGCGCTGCACCTCGGAGCGGAACGTGAGCACGCTGCACCGGGCGGGTGCGAATCTGGTGCTGTCCTCCGCGTCGATGGGGGCGAACACGATTTTCAACCTGCTGCGCGAGAACGATCACCTGCTGCTGGCGGAGGGGGTGAGCCTGTTCCCCACGCCGGTGCCGCACAGCATGGCGGGGCGGCGTCTGGCGGATTGCGCGGTGCGGAGCCAGACGGGCTGTACGGTGATCGCGGTCGAGACGGAGGAGGGGTGGATCCTGAATCCGGGACCCGGCGAGGTGTTGCCGGAGGGCGGGACCTTGTTGCTGATCGGGACGCTGGAGGCGGAGGAGAAGTTCCTGCGGGAGTTCAAGCCGGACCTCGCCGACCGGGCGCTGCGGAGGCACTGGAGAAGGTGCCGGGAGGAGTGAGGAGCGGGTATTTTGTTAGATAGGACGATGGACGAGATGAGCGATATCATTGCGGCGGCGCTCGGATCGCGTCCGCGGGATTTCGGCCGGGTGGGTGGCGGGTGCATCCATGACTGCCGGCGCTTGCGGATGCATGACGGGCGAAACGTGTTCGTGAAGATCGGCCGGGGTGATGCGGCGGAGTTGCTGAGGGCGGAAGGAGAGGGCTTGGCTTGTCTGGCGCCGCACATCCGGGTTCCGCAGGTGATTGCGGAGCGAGAGGAAGCGGATGGCACGCACTGGATGGCGATGGAATGGCTGGATCTGGTCGGGATGAATGATGCGGCGTGGGAGAATCTGGGACGCCAGCTTGCCGGGCTGCATGCGGTGAACGCGGAGAGTCACGGGCTGGACCGTGACAACTTTATCGGGGCGACGCCGCAGGAGAATACGAGGTGCGCGAGTTGGCAGGAGTTCTACATCGAGCGCCGCTTGAGGCCGCAGATCCGCTTGGCGCAGTCGAAGGGGTATGAGGTGCCGGAGCGCGGGATTCTTGGGGCGGCGGAGAGGTTGTTGGCCGGACACGAGCCGCGACCGGCGTTGCTTCACGGGGACCTGTGGGGCGGCAATTGCGGGTCGCCGGGGATGGGGCAGGCGATCGTCTTTGATCCGGCCCCGTACTATGGAGATCCGGAGACGGACATCGCGATGTTGAATCTATTCGGGTCTCCGCCGGAGGCCTTTGACGAAGGATACGGGGCGATGGCGGAGGGGTGGGAGGAGCGGCAGAGGCTGTACGAGCTCTACCATATTCTGAATCACTTGAATTTGTTCGGGGGGACGTATCTGGCGTCGGTGGAGAGGTGTGTGGCGAGGATGGGAGTAAGGTGAGGGGTGGGATGGTCGTGGACGGGATCTGGAATCGCGAGCTCCTTGTGCCCCTTCAGGGCACCAATCACTTTTGGCGGTGTACCCAGGGTTGCGTCGCGTTGCTCCTTACCCTGGGCTTTCTCATTGCCGCCCCTTTGGGCATGCGCGTCAGGTTAAGCCTTCGGCTTTTTCAGCACCGACTTCGCCGGTTTGACCCGTCTCAACACGAACGTGTTCCGGTCCTCCAGTACCCATTCCAGTTCTTCTCCTTTCTCA